>NZ_JAWJTF010000394.1:0-1630 GCF_048836525.1 Nostoc sp. CALU 546 | reverse complement strand
TGTGATTTTTTCCAAGAACAGATTGCTGCTTTAATTATTCAGAGTAACGTTTTAAGTGAACAGGCAGAACAATCCCTGAAAAAGATTGAACAGGAAAGTAATAAAGAAGCAATTATTAGTCAGAAAGTAGAAAGAGTCCCAAAGTTTTGGACATCCAAAATAGTCCGTTCAGCTTTGATTATAGCCTCAAGTTTATTAATCTTGGGTTTTGGTGGTTGGAAAATTAAAGAGCAAAGTCCACAATTACAAAAGATTATTCTAAGTTTAACTCAACAAGGAAGTGCAAGTGCTAAGTTTAAATCTGCTCAAAAACTCGGAATGGCAGCTGCTTCTTTAGTTCAAAATCCACCGCATCCTTTAAAAGTTTGGCAAGAAGCAGAAACTAAATGGCATCAGGCAATAATCTTATTAGATAGTATTCCTGATGAAACATCAATTTATGACCAAGCTAAGAAGAAATTGGCTTATTATCAAATTAACTACAAATCTATCAGTAAAAGAGTATTAATTGAAAAGAACGCTATAGCAAACTTAGAATCAGCAAAAAAACTAGCAATAGAAGCTAATTTTATTCTTCACAATCCACCTCATTCTCTACTAGTTCGGCAGCAAGTACAAGGTAAATGGAAACAAGCAATTCATTTATTAGAAGCTATTCCAAAGAGTACCTTTGTCTATATACAAGCTAAAGAGTTACTTCCTATTTATAAAAATAGTTATGCAGCTACTAGTCAAATATAGGAATTAATCTGTTTTGTAAACATTGAGAGGCTCAAAACCCCGACTTCTTTTAAGAAGTCGGGGTTCTTTTTGCTCGTAACTCCTGCACAAATTGTTACATAGCGGTTATCGATAAAATGAGGTATATCCTCAAATATTTTATGGATAATTTATTGCATCATTGCTTTGGTTGCTATAGCAATCTATATATTGAGAATTAATCCACCCCTCCCTTCCTACTATTCTATTATTTGAGCTATTAGTAACACGCACGTTAACCCAAGGTGTTGGGCGACCTTGAAGTGATACAATATCAGGCTTGAGTAATGTGATATTGTTGCCATTCTCTAAACCTGCTGTTGACTTTCCGCCAGGTGTGGTACGTAAAGCTAATTGCCCCGATCGTAACCCAGTTACTTCGCAGAGTGCAGGCTTAACTTGAGCTAAATTGCTAGTACATTTTAGGCTGCTACTACGCATCCAACCTTCTAAGCCTTTTTCTTTAGAATTATCTGCATCGATAACACTAACGTAAATCCAGTTTTCAAAACCTTTCGCTAGTACTTGTAACTTTGCGTCTTCATATATATTAATTGCACCTCCATCTTCAAATTCTCCTTGCGGTTTTCTTAAGTATAAAAAAAGTGCTTCTTCATATCCTAATTTCTTAGCTTGGCAAATTACTTGTTTGTTAGCATTTTTGGGGGTTGCAGCGTTTGCTATTGGTAACAAATTAAGAGTAGAAAGCCACAGATAAAATACAGTAAAAGAAATTTGAGGTAGAGATTCCAGAAAACTTAC
This sequence comes from Nostoc sp. CALU 546, assembly GCF_048836525.1. Classification (NCBI taxonomy): domain Bacteria; kingdom Bacillati; phylum Cyanobacteriota; class Cyanophyceae; order Nostocales; family Nostocaceae; genus Nostoc; species Nostoc sp. CALU 546. The sequence goes on along the minus strand of NZ_JAWJTF010000394.1, from coordinate 109 downwards.
CATTTTTGAGCAAATATGAGTTTTACCTACCTTATTCGTGATAAGTTTTATAGTCGAGCATAATTTTACCTAATTTGCATTCCTCCGCGAACCTACCCTGCGGGAAGGC
>NZ_JAWJTF010000309.1:0-2388 GCF_048836525.1 Nostoc sp. CALU 546 | reverse complement strand
ATGTTTTATGTTCCTGTAATCGAAGTAATCAAGATGATTCGATTAGTAATTATTGAAAATGAAGCTCTAAGTCGGCTCGGAATTAAATCAGTTGTTAATCAAGAGCAAGACTTTGAAATGTGTGGGGAAGCTGATAACGGAACTGAAGGGATGAGGCTTGTTGAAGAACTTAAGCCTGATATTGTTTTGCTCGATATTGCTTTGCCAGATATTAGTGGTTTGGATCTCATCTATAATATTAAGACGAGGACGGATAGTAAAGTCATTGTTCTCACTTATCACTCCAGTCAAGATGTAGTTAATTCTGCCTTCCAAAATGGGGCTGATTCCTACATTCTTAAGAAGATGGATCTGCAATTAATTAAACACGCTATCAATACTACTTATCAAAATAGTTCTTTCATTGACCCAGAGATTGCTAAAAGATTTTTTAGAAACTTCGCTTCTGGCAACACAAAAATTAAGGGTAAAAGATACAGAGAAACCCTTACTGCTACAGAAGCCCAAATTCTCAACTTAATTGCCCGTGGTTTTTCTAATAAAGAGATCGCCGAAAAACTCTTTATTACAGTCAGTACAGTTAAGGGACACACCAGCCATCTTTTTTCCAAGTTAGGAGTTAGAGGTCGTGTTAACGCGATCATTATGGCTAGAGAACTTGGCTATTTAGAAACAGAAACCTCTAGAGTTAGTTAAGCTACTTTTTGGGTTTGGTTTTCTTAAGCTGAATCAAGCAATATCCTTGTAATCGGTTTTCTTGTTGACAGGCTGCTACGGCTGATTGGTTGGACAACAATAACTGGTACATTTGTTTTCCTTCGCTTGATTTTGCCCACTGCAAAATCTTCATCTCATTGGCTGACACTACAACTGACTGAGTTCCACCCAAATTTGAGACAACATTCCAAGTTGTCAGCGAACCTAGAAGCGCTCCTACCGCCATTACTCCTGTGCATATCCCTGATATAGACCAAAGTTTCCACCAACTCAAACCTTTGAATGAGCTATTTAAGGTCGATGGTGTTACATGCTTCATTTCATCACGCACAGCTTTTGATACTACTGTATAGTGCATCGACTGAGCCGCTTTGCTAGTGGATTCTAATTTCTGATCAATCATTACTGCCCAAGCTTCTACCATTGCCTCCATTCGTGCTTGCAGGTCAATCATTGTTTCTTCGTTTCTGCCTAATGTTGCCATCAACTTAAACATCGGGTCATCTTCGGCTATTCCTAATTCATGGGATATTTGAGCTATGCGTTGTTGTTCTGCTTCCGAATATCCTTGTAAAATTTGTTCTGTTCTCATTTTTTAATCCTAAATATTCAATTGCTTTATCATTATTTAAAATCGAATCGTAAAAGTTTTTAATCCAGTGGTAAATGTAAGTCCGGTAAACCACATAAATTGACTTATCTCTACAAGCTAGTGAGTAAGGTTTTCCCGTTCTCTCCAATCTTTCGTAATGGTCACGATGTAACGCTGGCAAGAATATCTCAGTCCCACCCATTCTTTGTACCTTATCCTGCATTGATTGCTGATACTCTCCAAATCTCGTATCAAAATGCTGATTTTTTACTACTACATAGTTAGCATTATCAGTAGCAAACTCTCCCAAAGTTTTCAGGTAAGCTACACAATCTCTTCTGTGCGAAATTGGTTGCAAAAAAGTTAGTTTCCATTGATATGTAATTAAGAGATCGAACAGATCCGAACCCACAATATACTGACAGAGCTTATCTACATATTGCCCTGGCATATCAACAATAATTATATCTAATTCATTTTTGATAAAATTATCTAAAATTTTATCCGTACCTCCATTAAAAAAGTCTAAGCTTTCAATTGCCACTAAATTTTCATAAGCTTTTAATCTCTCACGATTGTCATGGTCGTAGACCTGAATTTTTCTTCCTTGAACTTGAAACCAATCAATTAATAGTTTCGTAACTGTAGACTTCCCTACACGAGAGTCACCTACAGTCATAATCATTCGCTTAGGAGAGTTCAACATTATTTAAACCTAACGACTCTTTTACTGCTTCAATCTCTTCTTTGAAAGTTCTTAACCAACTTGTGACTCTACCTTTAACCGAAGGTAAATCTGTTTGCTCCATCCCTTGCCTAAAAGTCATGTTATTTTCATCCAGATAATCATAACTACGTTCTATTAGTTCTGGCATTTTAATGTCAGAAAATGGGCTTTTTTGCGATTTTAGTTGCTCCTTAATTTTCTCAACTTCGGGAGAGTTTTCGTATCTTGTAAATTCATCAGGCTCTCCAAAAAATAAGTTCTTTACTACTATGTAATCTAATTGATTTCCACAAAAGATATGCAAATCTATTAGTTGATTTATAGAATCGATAATGTGGATAATAAATATTAT
>NZ_JAWJTF010000313.1:0-2327 GCF_048836525.1 Nostoc sp. CALU 546 | reverse complement strand
GTTTGTGTTTTAAAAACCTTTCAGTAATCAAACCGGATTGCTAGATGTAGATAGAAATGTTATTGATATCAAGGCGAATGAGTCAGACATAGCAATTGCCAAAGTTGTTCGGGAACTTCTTCAAAATGTTCCAGTAAAAAGTCCATAAATGCCAAATGTCGTAAATCATTAGGCTGAGGATAGCGTCTAAATTTACCTTGCTTAAACCAACCTCTGACCGTAGAATCAGAACGACAGCATATTAAGGCAATTTGTTCATAACTCACATCCCATTTGGCATAAAATTCTTGTGGTTTCATACCAAATTCCCAGTGACTGTAGAGTGAAATTAGATGAATTTCTCTTGCCCCTAAAATCCGGGGGTTAGACATTGATACACCTCAAATATGTAAATATTGGAACTCATTTTTTACATCAGGTATTTGTCAGTCACAGAGTTTATAGACACACCAATAAAACCCGCTTAGATGGGTTTTAAACTCTTGATTCACCCTCAATCTGCGTAAGCAGATATAGTTAAAATAGTTACGTTACTTATAATCGCTAGAATACCGATTCAGGAATAGCCAGAAATAGTGGATAGGGTGCAATACGCTTGGGTTAAGCCTTTTTTCTCCCCCTGCTTCCCCTGCTCAAGAACAGCCCGCTCTAACAGATAAATGTCCTTAACTAAACGGTATTGGGATAGGGCGAGGATAGTGCTTCGGATCAAAAACGAAACGCCCTCTAACCACATTTTGCACGAGCTATACTGTGAGGAGGGCAATTGAGTTTTTGACTAATCTTCTCAGAAGAGTTTGATTGCAAATCCAACTTCAGTCGGACTCGGCAAGTTGGGATAGTTCACCAGCTATTTGATGTTTTAATATCTATAACAACTGGAATAGGGCTGAGAAACTTTTGGGCAGCAGCAACCATACAATTGTGTAATATATGGCTAACTTGGTCAACTTCAGTCTCTGGACATTCCAGTACAATTTCATCATGTCTTACACAGATGAGTTTTGTTCTGAATTTAGCTAATGGATTTGAAAGTTTTACCATAGCTAATTTGTTGATGTCGGCATTTAAACCTTGTACTGGATGGTTAAATAGCTCTGATAGTCGGGGCTTGTTTACCCATCTCCGTCGTCTATTTGCTAGTGTACGACTTTCCTTAATGCCTTGGATGTATTTACGTTTGATGTTTTCATGCCACCTAGCTATTCCAGGATAAGCTTCAAAGAATCTTTTCCTGAAAGCTTTTGCTTGTTCTAATGTCATTGCTACTCCATATTTTACTTGGGCGTAAATTTGGAGTTTGGCAGCGCCCATACCGAAAATTAATCCAAAGTTTATTGCTTTTGCTAATCTGCGGTCTTCCTCAGTCACTTCATTGATATGTTTTCCAGTTACTAAAGATGCTGTTAATCGATGTAAGTCAGCCCCCTGGCGATAGACTTGGCACATCTTTGTATCACCACTAAGCCGAGCCATAATTCGTAGTTCAATTTGGGAGTAATCGGCTTTGATAATTTTATAGCCAGGGGCAGCAATAAAGCAGCTACGAGCTGCTTGATCACGGGGAATATTTTGTAGAGGTGGTTTGCGGCAAGAAAATCTACCGGATTTTGCCCCTAATTGATAATAGTTGGGATGAATTCTCCCAGTTTTGGGGTGGATATGCTGGGGTAGTTTCTCGGTAAAAGTGCCGATAATTTTGGATAGACGGCGGTAATCTAGCAATGCTTGAATTATGGGATACTGTGCAGCTAAAGAAACTAATTTACTTTGATTAGTTGAGTTGATTTTGATACCAATAGCTTGGAGAGCAGCCAAAACTTGCTGAGGTGAATTCGGGTTTACTGCATCTGTCAGTTCTGGCAGCAATGACATCTGAGAGCTAGCAATACGGAGTTGCTTGAGTTGGCTTAAAGCATCTGTTTTTTCAGCTTCTAGTTTTGCACCCAGTATCTGCCATCGAGACAAGTCAAATAGCATCCCGTTAAGTTCCATTTGAGCTACAACAGGCATACACTGAAATTCCAGTTGGGCAATTTTGAGTAACTTTGCCTGTTTTAACTTCTTGAGGAGAATTGGGTAAAGGTCAAGTAATATGGCAGCATCTACGGCAGCATAGTGCAATTGAACCGATTTAAGAGGTTTACACCAATCGCTGATTTGTTGAGTTTTATCTAGTTGAATGTGTAGTAGCTTTTTAGTTATATTTTGTAAGGATGAGCTTGTTTTTAATCCTGCGGTTAGAACTTTATAAGCAAGTTGGGTATCAAAGAATTGACCAGAGGGTTGAAGTCCTGCGAGTGTGAGAAATTGCCAGTCGAACTTGG
>NZ_JAWJTF010000425.1:0-1266 GCF_048836525.1 Nostoc sp. CALU 546 | reverse complement strand
TCTGTATGTATTAAGGTTTTAAGTAACCATTCCAGACCTTTATCAGAAACAATTCGTCCAGCAAACAAAATTCTATGATTTTGATGGACTTCTAAACTTAGGGGTATAGTTGCTGTTTTCGGTACAGATATACCACAGTGTAGTGTTACAGTTTGTTCAGGGGGTACACCATTTTGAATTAATTCTTGGCGCACGTATTCGCTATTAGCAATAAAAGTAATTTTTACCTTTTTTAATAAATCTAATAATTGATGAGTGTTTTGAAGTTCTCTAAGAGTTCTTAAAGGTCTACGGCTACCACATTTATCTATTAACTTACCCCAGGTACATCCTAAGTAAGAAAAATTGCGATCGCAGATTGTCCGCTGCTCCGCTAAATACTTTGTGCCACTAGGACAGTAGAATGAGTGATTATGAACGCTGAAAACTGCGGGACATTCGCCTGTAAGCTGCAATAGCAAATCTGGGCTGTGGATATGCAACAGTTTAAACTGGCTTTGATCTATATTCTTGAGCGATTTTATCACGCGATCGCTAACTTCGTGTGGTCGATGTTCAAATAGAGAAGCTAAATAAGTTTCAACACCTCCGCCCTCACCTACATCAAAATTGGAGCATTGATAAATCAGGTCTGGATCAATTATTTTCTGGTACATATTTTCTGTTATTTTTTAGTATATTTAACCAAGTTTGATAGTTGCTAAAAACTTATTATCAAAGATAATAAGGCTTTAGAATACTGTTTTTTGGCGAGAGGATGTCTGAAAAGTATTTTTGATAACATCTAAGCCTCGGAAACCTAACCCCATAGCTACAAGGGAATAGGGGTTTCAAAGCCTCTCTCCGTTTCGGGGAAAGGTTTGGAGAGGGGTTCACAGTATACTTTGCGACTTTTCAGACATCCTCCGATACAATTTCACCCAATTACTGTTACAGATACATAGCTAGGGTCATACGGCTGTAGAAATATACAGCCGATTTATAGGTTGCAAGTCTTTGGGTAATCGGATATTGCTTCTAATCCGATTGTCTTACTTCATACTGCATTTGATGATATTTCCAAAGCTTACCTTTGAGTTCTAAAAGTTCTTGATACTTACCTTGTTCTACTATCCGTCCCTGTTCTAAAACTACAACTTTATCTGCTTTAGAAATGGTAGAAAGACGGTGAGCGATCGCAATTACTGTTTTACCAACAGATAGCTTTTCTAATGAATCTTGAATTAACCGCTCAGATAGCGAATCTAAGGCGCTAGTTGCTTCATC
>NZ_JAWJTF010000287.1:0-2567 GCF_048836525.1 Nostoc sp. CALU 546 | reverse complement strand
AGGATTGGCATAGATAATGACTGCATTATCAATTCTCACTAAGCAAATGCCTTCCCCCATATTTCGGGTGATTACAGCCTGAAGCTCCAGCTTTTGCGCCTGTTCTAAAAGTGTGAGTTGGGTTTGTTGCTGCTCTATCACTGTTTTTCGCAGGCGATCATTCGTCTCTGTCAGTTGTGCAGTGCGTTCTTGCACCCGTTGCTCAAGTTCGGCATTTAGTTGTTGTAGGTCAATTTCTGCTTGTTTGCGCTCCGTTAGTTCTATCTGTAACTGTTTAAACAAATCTGCTTGCTGGATAGCAATGCTTACCTGCGCTCCTAACTGCCGCAACAGAGTAATTTCTGAAGATTGCCACTCACGAGGAGCCGCACATTGATGAGCTGCCATTAATCCCCACAATTCATCTCCCAAAGAAATGGGAACGACGAGATTTGCCCTCACCTGGAGACTTTCCAAAAATTGAACGTGACAGGGACTAATTCCGGCAGTATAAATATCAGTTTTCGCAGTGACTAAGCCTTGTTTAAAGGGTTCAACGTTCTCTTCACCAATGCAAGGGTCGTAAATCTGGAGTGGTAAAAGAGCCATCCATTCCGGTGCAACAGACTCAACAACAATTGTTCCACCCCAACCTGGATAAAATTGAAAGATAGTGACGCGATCGCACTCTAGAAAATGCCGCACTTCATCGACAGTAGTTTGCAAGATATCTTGTAAATTCAGCGATCGCCGGATACGCTGAGTCATTTCCATCACTAAGCGCTGTTGCTCAAATTGCTGTTGCAACGTTTCTTGTGCTTGTTTGCGATCGTCAAGAGTTATCCGCAATTGCTCGGCATTTTCCTGAGACAATTGTTGGTTGAGTTGTTGAATCTTCCGTCTGCTGTATTGAAGATTGCCTGTCACCAAGTTAATTATCAAGGCAACCAATAAGAAAATTCCTAACCGCAATACATCTTCTGATTGATTAATCCCCAGTTGATATCGAGGGGGAATCAAGTAATAATCAATTGCCAGTGTGGAAAGAACAACTGTAACAATTCCTGGTCGAAAGCCACCATACCAAGTACTGGCGATGATCGCTATGTAGAAAAATCCACCAATGGTTCGAGAAATCAGCGGTTCTAGCCAGACTGACAAGAAGGTGGCGATCGCAGCTGAGGCAATAGCCACACCGTACTTCAATAATCGTGATTTTCCGATCATGCTTGACTTCTGCCTAGCTGAGAGCGCCAGCGCGTTCTTTGAATGCGGCTCAGTACCCGTGTCACAAGTTCTGGCCCTAGCACTGGCTTGCTGATAAAATCATCGGCTCCGGCAGCAAAAGCTTGCTGAAGAAATTCTGCATCAGTATGGGCTGTCACTACTAAAATCGGTAAATCTCCCCACTGGGCATCTTGGCGCACAACTTTGCACAACTCTAAACCATTAACTATCGGCATTTCTAAATCTAGCACCACCAAATCTGGAGATGTTGCAATCAGCACCTTCCAAAATTGTTGTGATAGAGAGAGAGTTGTTACTTCCAGCCCCCAAGGAGTTAGTAACGCCGATAGTCCAGCCAGGATTACAGGATCATCATCTACGATTAAAACTTTGGCTTCGGAAGTTTTAGGTTGAGGTAAGACACGAGCGATCGCCTGAAAAATCTGCTCGGTTGTCGCCGGTTTATGCAAAAATTGTCTAGCTCCTAAACGCGATACTGCCAGTCGATCTACTAGGGTATCTCTTCCTGTAAAAACAATCACTGGGATATTTGGCGATCGCTGTACTATCTCGCTCAACAATACTAATCCATCTTCTTCGGTTCCAGGAAAACTCAAATCCAGTAAAACTACGTCAGGAGTTTTTAAGGAAAAAAGCGATCGGGCTGTTGCTAAATTTGGTGCAACCTTCATTCTGATTCCCCATGAGTCGGCTTCTGCCTGCAACTGTTCCGTCAGCATCGCATCATCATCGATGACTAACAGACGATAAGTTTGGTTCATCGGGACGCTTTGAGCGGTGGAAGTAACAACAGGCTTGCTTAACTCTTGCTGTAATGCTGTTACCAGTTGCGAGAAATCAGAGATTTTATCTGGAGATAGCGAGGAATATTGAAGCAGTAAATGCTCTATTTTTCGTGCTAGCCGGGAACCCTCTGGATAACCGAACGACCCCATCGAACCTGCTAGCTTATGGGCTTCATGCAATGCCTGCTGGTGTAAATCTTCATTAAAATTCCCGGCTAAGAGTGCAGTTTTTGCCCGTTCCAACACTCCAACCTGTCCAACAAAGGAATTACGAAATCGCTCCAGCACCCGATTTACAGAAGTCATATCTTTGGAGCCGGTTTTTTTCTTTCCATCGGGATTTGTTGCCATAACAGAGATGGAATGATTAGGTGCAGGCTTGATGCGATAGCCCATACCATATATAGTTTCTAGAAATTCTTCTGCTAGTCCTGCTGTTTTCAGCTTCTTTCGCAAGTCTTTAATATGAGTCGTAACTGCACTTTCAGTTGGTGCATCCCCAAATCCCCAGAGCCGATCTAGAATGACTGCACGACTAAAGATCCGATCTGGGTT
>NZ_JAWJTF010000366.1:0-1864 GCF_048836525.1 Nostoc sp. CALU 546 | reverse complement strand
TCACCAGTGATACAGCCCCAAGAGGAGCCGCGGTGATAAATCATAATGGAAAAACCGTTGATTGAAGTGTTCAGAAGCCAGAAGAAAAACAGTCTGGACTTTCCTTAAAATTCCCTGGAAGTCTTTAACCAGCAACGATAGTATTCATCCGCCAATCGTACAGAATACCCAACAGAATTCTGACTCCTGACTCCTGAATTCTGTTGTGACAAAGTACTACATTTGCGCTTCAATTTGCCTGACTACTGTTAGTGCTGAGTAACTCACGCCAGCAGTACCTTCTCCTGGATGGGTGGAGTCACCAACTAACCACAGATGTTGGATGGGTGTGCGATTTGCGAAGCCAAAGGGGCCAAAGGTGGGTATTCTTTGACCAATACCACCGACTATACCGCGATCGCGTCCTGTGAAATGGGCAAAGGTGCGGGGTGTGGCGGCTTCTTGATAAAGAATAGTTTCTGGTTTGAGATAAAAGTATTGAGCTAGACGAGCGATCGCTTCTTGGGTAAACTTTTCTTTTAGCCCTTCATAATCATCAGTCTGCCACCACTCTGTAGGATCGACAAATGAAGAAGCAATAATTGTCGCTTTCCCCTCCGGTGCGCGACCGTCTCCAGGATGACTGACGGAAACAAATAGGGAATTATTCTCACCAATCGGGCCATCAGCATCGTACAGAAATTGGAGATGGGGAGGACACCCAGTTGGAATTGCGCTGGCATCCACACCCAAATACACCACAAAAGCACCCGATGCTTGGGGTAGTTTTTCCACACGGTTTTTATAACCAGATGGCGCTTGTTCTCCCAATAACTGCACCAAGTTTTGCACAGTAACGTTACCAACTATGTGGTCGGCTGCTTCTGTCCAGACTTCGCCAGTTTTCTGATTTCTAATTACTACAGCACTGGCTTTGCCGTTTTCTACTTTGATTTGTTCTACAGTGTGGCGCATCAATAACTTGCCACCATCTCTTTCTAAGGATTGTACCAAGCGATCGCTTAATACTTGCATACTTCCCCGGAGATGAAACAATCCTTGGGGTAATTGGGATACACTCAACGCCGTCGCTGCATAAAGTAGTGCTGTTTCTTCTGCATTGACTTGGGAATACAACTTCAGTTGCAAATCCAAAAAAGTTCTCAATCGTTGGTCATTACCTAATCCACATAACCGTAAAGCATCTCCTACCGTAAACAAAGTGAAGGGTACGGTAATTAATGTACTGGGACGCACCGCTTGCGCTAGCTGCCACAAATCCCATAAATTACGCGGTGGTAGCACCGGGTCGCGTCCTTGGAATTCCCAACTCGCATCAAATAAAGTTGCCATCAACTGCCAAAACGGTTCGCTACCAGGAAACTGTTTTTGTCGTTCCTCTTGCCATTTCTCTTGGTCGCGCCAAACGTTGATGGGTGTGCTTTCCCCAGGTAAATATACCGCACAAGCCGGGTCACAAGGCGTTGCTGCCGGTAAATCTATTGCCAATTCTGAGAAAATGCGGTGGTGAATTCCCCCTGGTTCTAAGCCTGCAACCTGAGTTGCACCCACATCAAAGGTAAATCCCTGGCGTTTAAACGTCGAAGCACAGCCCCCTGGTACGAGGGCTTGGTCTAGAATGAGGACGCTGTAACCTCTATGAGCTAATAATGCCCCAGCAGTCAGTCCACCGATTCCTGCACCAATAACAACTACATGAGATTTACTTTTGTCAATAGAAATGCTGGACATTGAGATTTAGTTTTACAATTCTTAATATTGCTATTCATAATTTTATAGCGTGATTGATTAAACCACAATCTTCGTTAGGGGTGCATCCCATTGGTGTCAACTTAATGCTAAACTGGCGAATTCTATTCGCCCT
>NZ_JAWJTF010000300.1:0-2475 GCF_048836525.1 Nostoc sp. CALU 546 | reverse complement strand
GTAACTCTTATGTGCTTGTCTCATTTTGTAATTCTGGCTGAAAGTATGAGGCGATCGCTTCTAAATCTAATTCCGAAACTGCCTTTACAGTGTCGAAATCATCAGGGCGAACATGGCTTAAAGCCAGTCTCAAACTCTGTTCCGTGGTCATATATCTTAAGCAAGCATCATGAATGCTTACTGTGTCTGCTGTTGGTGCTGTGGTTCTCTTCCGTGTTGCCATGATTTACGCTCCCTTTTGAATTTTTTGGATTTGCTGGAATGCTTGCTGATAGCGGTATCTAGAAAAATCATTCGGGTTTTTGGCGATATAGCCTTTGACGCGATCGCTGCGTCGGAGTTGAGCCATTAATCGCCCTACTCTCCCCAAAACCCATGCTTGATATGGCGACAAGGGCGACTCCCGATCGTGAGTGTTGTCGGCTTTTTTCGGGTAAGCATCTCTGAAACTAGGGATTCTCCAGAAAGCTAAATTCTCCCAAGTGACCAAAGTCGAACGGCTAACACCCAAGACCTCAGCTAAATATGTCTTGGTAGATGGGAAATCAAGGAAGGAGTCTAGGTCTGTAGAATGTTTGCTCCGTCTAGGTTTCATGGGTTTACTACAGTAATCAATGTGAATCAGATAGTAACTAGCTAGCAATCAGAATAAGTACACATCACAATGTCGCTCCTAATCGCTAAACCCCTTACTGTGTAAGTTGCTGGGGTACTCGTAGGACGCTAATTAGTGGCTTGTTGTTGATCGATTGCCTTAGATGCTAATATAGCAACAGGTGCGTCACTTAGTCAACTAGGAACTAAAAACCGCTCTTGGTAGGTATTTGGAGCCATAATTGAACAAAAGTGTTTATATAGTTGCTCTTATGCCTTCAAGCAAGCCACGAATAACCTTGAGATTAGATGAGGAGGATATAAAATTTCTAGACCATTGGGCGAATAAAGAGTTTTTAACGGTTCCCCAATTGACCAGGGTGCTAGTAAAACGGGCGATCGCAGAACAAAGGAAAGCAGAACAAGATAAATCAGTATGACAGAAGCACAAATTCAAGATATTTATTCACGCCAAGTTGCGATTGCCAAAATGATTGAGGCAGGACAATGACCGATATACCAAGACAATATAACGGGGGACAACCCAGCAGACTTGACCGAATTGAAGCACTCCTAGAACGGGTAGCCGAACAGCAAAATAATTTAATAGACAGGCAAGCTACCACACAGCAACAGTTGGATGATTACATCAACACCGCCCAAACAGTTTTAGCTCGTAATGCTGTTATGGATGATGTTTTGCTGGAACTACGCGACAGCCATGAGGAACTTAAGCAAAATTTTCTAGAGAATCAGCGCACTACTAACGCAGCATTAAATCAACTTGGCGCAATATTGGTACAGCTAACACGGATTGATCCGCAAAACTAGCGATGCCTACGGCGGCAAGCTACGCAATGGTGCTACTAGTATATGAAGAGATTCCCAGAGTAGGTGATCACCTTACCAATAGTTTGTATTTTGGAGGACTAGACAAAAGATATAAAACTTTAGCTCAATTCATCTAAAGTTCACAGAATGAATAGCAAAAAAAAATGCTAGTTACACAGCCTTCAGCTTTTTGAGTGCGATCGCAAGGATTAACCAACGGTAAGCACAAGCACGCACAAAGAAACGTCTGATAAACGTTTCACCACAAGACAATGCAACAAGCAAGTCTAACGAATTTATATATTCTTCTAGCTTACCGACTAATCCCTACAATCTGCAAATTTAAAAGTTAAGGGGCTGTCCAAACCAACAAAGGACAACCCAATGAATAAACCCCTCACTTCTGACAGACAGGGGTTTGCGAATGAAAAGCCTACTATTCTAACGCAAACTTTCCCCAACAATCAAGAATCTCGAATTTCGGAATTATCAAACCATATAAGCGATCGCCGAACTAGCACCAAATATTTAAAAGTGGGTTGCTGTGACGTTGCTCTAAGACCATGCCCCGACCCGGATGAGTTACTGCAATCACCTAACCTCAACTTAGAGGAGTCCTTTTACTTACAGCGATTAGTCAAGCTTGGCTGGTTTAGTGGTCAGGTGGCCGCCGTACTTCTCCAAATTGAAGCCAAGGTTGGAGGGGTGGCAGTATGAATCACAAAGGATTCGGCAAGATAGCCTCACCCCAAAAATCACTAAATCAAGAACTAAGGCAGGTTTTTAGAAAATTCAACAAGCGAGGTAAGCTCAGAAGTACCCCTTGGGCTTTGCATGAAATCTCAAGACTTGAGTCCAGAGATGGAAAAGTCCATCAATTTGTTGTAGCCTCCAGCCAAAATGACATGGCGCAAGGCGATGCCTGCTCTGGGCGTAGCCATCACCATGATAGCGAAATTCAAGCACTGGGTAATTATCAAGGATTCAAAGAGCCATCCGCACCTTATACTTTGCCAGCCAGAGAAGATTTTGAAGCAAGCCACTGGCAAG
>NZ_JAWJTF010000270.1:0-2792 GCF_048836525.1 Nostoc sp. CALU 546 | reverse complement strand
CACCCAATGGTAAAGTGGATCGTCGAAATCTTCCAGGTTGCGATCGCACACGCCCCGCTCTCGAAGAAACTTTTGTCGCACCTCGTAGCCCAATTGAGAAGACTTTAGCAGTCATCTGGGCTGAGTTGCTAGCACTTGAGGAGATTGGAGTCAATGACAATTTTTTCCAGTTGGGTGGTCATTCCCTAATTGCAACTCAGATCCTTTCCCGCGTGCGCGAAGTTTTCCAAGTCGAGTTGTCTTTTCACCACATCTTTGAAAACCCCACCATCGCAGGTTTAGCTCAACTAATCGAACAGCATAGTCAGTTAGAACAGCAGTTACAGCGTTCCGTCATCCAACGAATTGGGCGTGAGGGACTCTTACCAGTTTCCTTTGCCCAAGAGCGAGTGTACTTTATTCAGCAAGTGGCTCCTGAAAGTAGTGCCTACCAATTCCAGGCAACTATGCGATTTAAAGGTCAGCTAAATGTGGCGGTATTACAACAGTGTCTCAACGAGATTGTGCGCCGTCATGAAATATTTCGCACGACTTATCCGGCGGTGAATGGACGGCTATTTCAGATAATCCACTCAGCGCCACCAATCAACTTTAAAGTTATTGACCTCCAGACATTTTCTGAATCTGAGCAAGAAGCAGAAGTTCAGCGCCTAGTTGAGGCAGAAGTACAAAAGCCGTTTGACTTGAATCAACTACCATTAGTTAAATGGGTTTTGTTGAGGTTGAGCAACCAAGAACATCTATTGCTCCACATTGAACATCACATAATTCATGATGGTTGGTCATTTAATGTATTTCTGGGTGAGTTGCTTGAACTTTATCAAGCCTTCTGTTTGGGTAATCCTTCCCCGTTGACTGAGCCAATCCTCCAGTTTGTGGATTTTGCCCATTGGCAGCGACAGTGGGTCAAAAGCCAAGAAGCCCAAACCCAATTGACTTATTGGCAGCAGCAATTATCCGGTAGTTCACCGTTATTGGAATTACCATTAGATCGCCCGCGACCAACAGAGCAAACTTATAATGGCGATCAAATTAGGGTGGAACTTCCCATCAATTTGTGTGAATCTCTGCGAGTTTTGAGTCGTCAAGAGGGTGTCACCTTATTTATGACGATGCTGGGAGCTTTTTTGGTAATATTGCACCGATACACTGGGCAGAACGACCTAAGCGTAGGAACTGCTGTTGCCAATCGGCGGATGCACGAAGTAGAAAAGTTAATTGGCATGATTGTCAATAACCTGGTTCTACGCACTGATTTGTCTGGCAATCCCACATTTCGGGAATTACTCGACCGAGTGCGTCAAGTCACATTGGAAGCATATACCAACGAAGATTTACCTTTTGATAAGGTGGTGGAAGTTCTCAAACCAATACGGAATTTAAGCCACAATCCTCTATTTCAAGTGATGTTCAGCTTCCACGATTCTCCCATGCCGGACTTGAGTCTCCCAGGCTTGGACATTAGCTTGCATGAACCTATCAGCAATAAATCAGCAAAGTTTGATCTGGATTTCCTGGTTATACCGCGTTCTGAGCAACGCGTGCAAAACGGTTCTAAAACGGGAGCGAAGGGAATCACCTTAGTTTTAGAATACAACAGCGATCTATTTGATGCTGCCACAATCCAACGAATGCTAGAGCAGTATCAAAATTTACTAGAGGGGATTGTTGCTAACCCAGAGCAGCGAGTTTCAGAATTACCACTGCTAACGGAGACTCAGCAGCAATTATTGGTGGAGTGGAATCAGACTCAGAAAGATTACAGCTTTAATCAGGGTATTCATGAGTTATTTGCAGTTCAGGTGGAGTTAACCCCCGATGCTGTAGCTATTCAGCAAGAAGATCAACAGCTAACTTACCGTGAATTGAGCGATCGCGCCAATCAACTTGCACACTATCTCCAAACTTTAGGAGTCAAAGCAGAAACCTTAGTGGGTATCTGCGTTGAGCGTTCTCTAGAAATGATTATCGGCTTACTCGGCATTCTTAAAGCGGGCGGTGCATACATTCCCCTTGACCCTAGCTATCCTCAAAAGCGACTGGCTGATATTCTCGAAGATACGCAACTGAGCATTCTGCTGACTCAAGAAAGATTTCAGGAAAAATTACCAGATTATGACGGAAAAACCATCTGTTTAGATAAAGACTGGGAAATAATTGCAGGGCAAAGTACAGCCAATCCGATTACTAACGTTCAGCCGCATAACCTCGCCTACATTATTTACACCTCTGGTTCTACAGGTAAACCTAAAGGAGTGATGATTGAACAGCGATCGCTAATGAATTTTGTTATCAGTGCTATGCATGAATATGGAATTAATGCAACTGATAATATTCTGCAATTTGCATCTCTCTGTTTTGATACATCTATTGAAGAAATCTTACCTTGTCTTTCAGTTGGTGCAACATTAGTACTGCGAACCGAAGAAATGCTGCACTCCAGCGATGAATTTTGGCGGTGTTGCCGAGAATGGCAGTTAACTGTTTTGGATCTTCCCACAGCGTACTGGCATCAATTAGTAGCGGAACTTACCTCTGAAGATTCCCGAATTCCCGAAAGTCTGAGAATGGTGATTATTGGCGGAGAAGAAGCTCAACTCGAAAAAGTGAAGCACTGGCACAGTAGTGTTGCTCACCTCTGCAATCCACCCCAATTACTTAATAGTTACGGGCCAACGGAAGCAACGGTTATAACTACTTTATACCAATTATGTATGAAGAGACACATAAAAATACCCCCCTTTAGTCCCCCCTTGCCAAGGGGGGACGGCGTTACCGGGGGGGGGAGTAAT
>NZ_JAWJTF010000249.1:0-3129 GCF_048836525.1 Nostoc sp. CALU 546 | reverse complement strand
CTGAGAGGCAAAGGTGGGTGCGGGGTTATTTTCAGCGCAGTGAATGACTTTAGTTGCAGCGTGAGAATGTGTGATGGTGAGTATACCGTTGGATTGCAGTATCTCAAGCCGTACAACTACTTGCCTGCCGAGTGTGAGCAGATGCAGGTAATTTGCGATCGCATCAGTCGGGTGTATTCAGATTCACTAGAGGAGACAGTCAAAAGTCTGTTGCAGTCGTCGGGGAAGGTGAATCGACCTTATCTAACAGGGCAAAGCCCAACGCATAACTCTGAAAGCAACAAATCATTTTTCTCTTCCACCCAAGACTTAATCAGGCTAAGATGTTCGTTTTGAATTGTTGGCTTTTGGTATCCCCCACGTTGTTTCGCCTCAATTTCTCCATTTTGGCGATACTGACGTAGTAGATTTCGTACAAATGACAAGCTGACCTTGAATCTTTGAGCTAAATGGCGTTGAGAGCCATCATGAGCTTCCCACGCTGCAATCACACGACGACGCAAATCCTCTGAGTAAGATACTGGCATCGAATCAAACAATTACTTCATGTCTAGTTTACCTGACTTGTGGTTCAATTACTTGAAAATAGCTGTAAGGCATTAATTCCTTTCACCTTTCAAAAATGAGCGAACGTACAGCAGTTATAGAACCGGGGGACTTAAACCCACCGAATTTGTTAATTATTGCTTAACTATCATTGTATTAACAGCTTATAAGATGTATATTTTTATGGTATTAGCTCTATATCATCGGGTTGATTCTCAATTTTCAAGTCTTATCTAGAGAAATTCAACAAAGAAAGGAAAAAGAAATGCCTAAAAATGTCTATTAGTATTGATTCCAGGATTATTAGGAACTAAGTTAAAAACGCCTAAATGATTTCTGCTGTATCCGCAAGACTTACAGTAAGGTTTTCTTTGCTTAACTTTTGATTTATTTAATGAATTAGCTCCAAGTCATGGAAAATTGATGGGGGTAAAGACGCAGAAGAAGAGGAAGAAAACATAAATGTGCAATCTATATTATCAAATAACGATTTGATCGGTGTTTCATCTACCAGGACGACAAACACAAGGATTTTTAGAAGCACTATTTATGATCGTGAGTATTGAGCTAGAAGTACCGGATCGCTCTATGATGTCCCGTCGTTTAAACAAACTATCTTTGGAACTACCGATAGTTCCAAAGAATAAGGTTATTCATGTAGTAGTGGATTCAACTGGAGTTGTGGTACTTAATCGCATGATTCAGTCGGACAAGCCAGACAACTACAAAGTTGAAGACTAATAATCTACTCTACGGAGAGAAGGTGTACCTTTTTTAATTCATGTAACAACACCATTACACACCATTCAAACACAGAATTAACAAGGGAGTAGAGAAATATGCTGTCTGTCAAGAGTAAAACCGTTCTGGTGAGCCAGCCACCATTAGTTGAGATGGGGTTGCCATACCTGCCCATAATGTGGGGTATTTTTAAGACTTATTGGGAGAACTACGGTACTGGAAAAGACTATGTACGTTGGCTTTCGCCAATCAACCAAGTAGCAGAGGTTTCAACCCTTCTGCGTCCTTATCAGGATACCTCAATAGATGTGTTAGTACTAAGTTGTTACATCTGGAATTGGAAGTTGCAATGCCTAATTGCACAGCAAATCAAAGCTCTCCACCCACAATGTTTAATAATCGCTGGAGGACCAGAACCAGATTACAAAGATGTAGATTTCTTTAAGAAATATCCTTATATCGATATGGTTGCAGTCAAGGATGGAGAAATCACATTTACCAAGATTCTCAAAAAAGTCCTTGAATATGACGACACTGGTGAACTGATCGCTAATAAAAACTTATTTGGAGATATTTCTGGACTTTATCTCCCAGGAACCGACGGAAAAGGACATATTTACACCGGGCCGACTGAGATACCAACGGAATTCTACCATAGCCCTTATATTGAGCAAAGCGCCTACTATCAAGAGATGCTTAGTTCTATTAGTAGTGATGTCATTGTCATTTGGGAAACCAATCGCGGTTGTCCATACAAATGCAGCTACTGTGATTGGGGTTCTAATACGATGTCAAAAATTCGGCAATTACCGATGGAGAGGATCAAAGCCGAGATCGAATGGTTTGGACAAATGAAAATCGGCTTTGTCATGTCAGCTGACGCCAACTTTGGGATGTTACCAAGGGATATGGAAATTGCGGATCTCCTGATTGCTGCTAATAAAAAGTACGGTTTTCCTAAATATTTTTCTTACAACACGGCTAAAAATAATCCAGACAGAGCGTTGACAATTGCTAAGAAGTTTCTCAATACTGGTCTTTTGTCAGCCCATGTGCTATCTATCCAACACACAAATCGAGAAGTCTTAGCCGCTACCAACCGTTCCAATATTTCTACACAAAAACAGTACGAAGTCGCACGGCAACTTATGGAGGATGGTATACCAGTCTATGTTCAACTAATTTTAGGAATTCCTGGAGACAAATACGAGTATTGGAAAGCTTGTTTTTCAGATTTGATGGAATGGGGAATCCACACGTATTATTGGGTTTTTCCTTATAATTTACTACCGAACGCACCAGCAGCAGAACCAGATTATATTCAAAAATGGGAAATTGAAACAGTCGATCGCTACGTTTTATTGAATCATGGTATGCGTCTGCGGGGGCCATTTGATCCCTTGACAACAAAATCCCGACTCATCGTCAAGACGAAGACATTTTCATCTGATGATTGGGTGAAAATGAATACCTATGCGGCTTACATTAAGTCCCTACACAATTGTAGTGTGACGCAGTTAATCGCCATCTATCTCAGGTTTACCCACAATATTCCTTACGATCGGTTTTACAATGATTTATTTGATAACTTTATCCAACAGATAAATCCTGCTAGAAACTGGTATCAAGCAGTGCAGGAAAATTATCAGGCCTATTTGGCAAATGATGATGCGATCGCTTTTATGGATATTTCCCAATTTCCTCAATTTGAATACCAAATAGAACCTAGTCATTGGATATTCATTCAAATCTGTTTACAACTTGAATATTTTTTCAACACGCTAAAAGAATATTTATTGCAGAGATATCCGGACTTTCGCAATCTAGAAAGTGTTGTTGAAT
>NZ_JAWJTF010000260.1:0-2963 GCF_048836525.1 Nostoc sp. CALU 546 | reverse complement strand
CTCCCCCTCCATTCTACGGGCAACGGGGATGAATGCCTCCTTGAGTACAAATGTATGCTAATTGCTTGGCATCTAAATTTTTAGCTTGTGAAAAATCAACACCTTGGACTACGGCAGATACTGAGCCTAAATCTGGGGTTTGGACAAATTGATCTGCTGGATCTTGTTTGCTAGGGGCGAGAATTGCTCCCTTAAAATCTGCTCCGGTGACATTCGCCCCCCGTAAATCTGCAAGACTCAGGTCGGCATTTTGCAAGTTAACGTTTTCCATCTGGGCAGAACGCAAAACAGCACCAGCTAAACGAGTGGCACTCAGATTAGCATTGCTGAGATTAGCACGATCCAAATAGGCTCCTGATAAATCTGCCCCTTGCCAATCAGTGTTAGTTAAATTGGCAAAGGATAATTGTGTTCCTATAGCAGTGGCGCGACCTAAACGCGCGGCATATAGATTGGCTTCGTTCAATTTGGCGTCACCTAAATCAGCCCCAGTCAAGCTGGCTTTTTCCAAAACTGCGTTTCGCAGATCGGCTCCTACTAGTTGGGTGCTATTGAGTTTAGCGTCATATAGACGCGCATTGGATAAGTTAGCTCTATTGAGAGTGGCGCGGCTCAAGTCGGTACGGTTCATCAAGACGCGACTGAGGTTAGCATCAGTAAGATTGGCTTGCTGCAACTGAGCTTGGCTTAAATCAGCCATCACATCGTCGTAAGTATCCCAGCGTCCATCCTCACCCGCACTCCGGAAGCGGCTACCCTTAAAGCTGGCTTGGTTAAGATTTGCAGATTTAAACTTAACTCCTGATAAATCAAGGCTGTCTAGTACCAAGTTGAAGAAGGAACTTCCAGGAGTACCGCTTTGACCTAATTGGGTGCTACTAAGGTCAACGCCCTCGATTTTCCCACTGTAAACAGAGAGAATCTTGTTGATCGTCCGCTGGTTTCTTTGTAGCCGCCCTTGCCGCAATTCGCGCTCTTTGGTTGCAGTGCTACCCACAGATTCCAGTTCGCTAACCAAAAACTGATTCTTATTTTTTAATTCAGGGATGGCTTGAGGCCCAACAGTTGTCAAAGCTTGTTGAATCGTATCCAGAAGACTGGAGTTGGTTTCGCTAACTAATAAATCTGCCAGGAATTTAATGGATTGTGGGTCATTAAGACCACCCATAGCTAGAATTGCGCTTTGGCGTTGCTCATTAGTCGCCCCAGAGTTGGGACTTAATTGTTTGACAATTTCAAGGAACTGTTGGCTATTAATTTGCTGAGTTGCTCGCTGGGATTGTTGAATTTGGATATAAACTTGAGTGCCGATTAAAGTTGCCAACACAGCAGTCATACTCGTCAGCCCTACCCCAAACAAAGTTAGATTGGGATTTTGCTGTATCCGCCGCCACAGATTGGGCGACTTGTTGCTTTGGACTGCCACTAATTCTTCATTTCCCTCTTGCCATTCTTCTGCTTCATCGTTACCACCAGCAGATTGAGCTTGTCTGTTACTAGCTAAAAGTGCATCTATTGTATGAGTGCCTGCGAGTTGATCGTGCAGTGCGCGACGCCCCCGACGTGACGGTAAGCCTATCCCTTCACCCACAATCATTAACAAAGACAAAAATGTGAATAATCCTAAATTCGGAAAAGCAAAGCTGTAGCGCCACAGCAGATAAGCGATGGAAATGGGTACAGTCCAACGCCCAACTCCTTCTCTAATCACCACTGCGCCCAAACCAGGTGGCTTTCCTTGCTCGTTGACAACCCGCACTTTTAACCAACGTTTAGGAATTGTGCTACCAGTCTTAGCTAGTAAATATAATTGCCACCATGAGAGAGTTACAGGTGCTAACAGGGCGATCGTCCACAAAATATTAGTTGGCCATGCGACGTTACGGATGCCATAGCTCACAGGCAAAGCTAAGGGTCTAGCGATCGCTCTTTCTGTAACTACCAACACGGGGTTAAGCGGTACTCGGTTCAGATCGCTTCTAGAATTGGCATAGACACCAATGCCGAAGGGAATCAACCCACTAGTAACCACTAGTGTGATTTCAGCCGCCCAAGCAGCAAAACGCCTGCTTGCTAGCAACAGCGAATTGGCTCTTTCCGGTTTTTTTGACTGACCAGATTGATTACTTCTCCTGACAATTGGTGACGTCATTGCATAATTCCCTTTGATATTATTTCTACGCCGTTCTCGGCACAATTAAAATAGACTAAGCTGATCAGCAAAAAGAAAAGCATATTGAAATAGAATTTAGAAGTGATAAGTCAGGAACAGTTTGTATTCTGGCTCCTGACTCTCATAACTCCGGCAGAATGCCAAGTAAATGCATATCAACTTATTGCTTACGTTGAAAGCTACCAGACACAAAAAATTTGTATCCAACATACACTAACACTGCCAAAAGTGCCAGACTAATTACAGATGCAACTAGTTTAAACACTGCTTGCAGCATCGCCAAGCCCACTAGCACCGTCACACCCGCAACTACCAGCTTTTTTGTTCCAGATAAGCTGTTGAACCAAATCTGAAATCGCTCCAGTTGCAAGTTCAAGTTAGCAAAAACAGACTGGGGCGTTTGTTTTTTTTCTTGTGGTTCGGAAACCACCCCAGGTGGGGAATTAATTTCTGCCTCTAGCTGATTGAGGCGACGCTGTAAGTCTTCTTCTGGTTGAGGATTCATCAATTTTTCTACCTCAGTTAGCACACTTATCCAACAAACCAGCCAAATTCTATTTTTGGTGGTTGTTTTAGTGATTTTAGCTAATGTCTGTGCCTGTAAGACCTGTCTGCACAGGGAAAAATTATGTTTTTTTCTTGTTGCCTTCCAGACATCATATTTCTCAGGAGTTACGCAAACAATAGCCGAAACCCTTTTTTCAGGTAGGGGCAATTGATGAATCATATGGTGTCAACTTAAGCCTTGGCGAATGGAATTCGCAGCTATACAAGCAAAGTCCGCCTGCGC
>NZ_JAWJTF010000387.1:0-1700 GCF_048836525.1 Nostoc sp. CALU 546 | reverse complement strand
GTTACAGGGTGCAGATTATTCCCTATCACCTGTCACCAGTTAAGAAGGGAATAGGGTACAGGTTACAGGGTGCAGATTATTCCCTATCACCTGTCACCAGTTAAGAAGGGAATAGGGTACAGGTTACAGGGTGCAGATTATTCCCTATCACCTGTCACCTGTCACCTCTCCCCTAATCCCCAATCTATTTAGATAATTTCCGCTACTATTGTCACAAATATATCTAAAGTTCATTCCAACATGTCTATGTTTGAGGTACAGAAGCAATGACTCAAAACCCTCTGAACGACTCCGCTACTAATCAATCGTCTAAAACATCTGGTTTGAAACCAGTACTAGCAGCAGCACTTGCAAGTTTAGAAGTGCCGTTAGATCAAGAGTTAGCTCGATACCGACGCACGCGAAGTGGTTTGGTGTCATCTAAGCAGTCTCGTGTTGCAAGTTATATGAGCAGTCAACCCCAATCGTTGACTGTTATTCCTACAACATCGGGAAAAACTCAGTCATCAGGAACGGAAATTAAAACCAACGTACCGCCTGCATCTGTACCCGTGAATCATCAGGGAACCTCAGCGCCAGCTACGGCAAAAATTGACGTATCACCCCCACCTCCATCTTCTGTAGCTGTGAATCCTGAGATAAACCTAGCGCCAGCTACGCCAAAAACCGAGGAACTGAATAATCTTAATGTTTCCTCCACCTCCGATAAAACCCAAACTCAACTTCCACCACCCCCGCCCAACTTTACTAGTAGCATTGTGCCAGCGATCGTTAAAAATACTAAAAGCGAAAATCTCTTGCAGCCAGATGAAACTCCTAAGCACCCAGATGACTATTTAGAATCTAGTGAAGCACTGCTGCGAAGTCTGACAGAAGAACAACCAGAAACTAAGAAACCAAGCAATTCTAGCGACAGTCTGCTATCACCTTTGGGTATCGGCTCGATGTTACTGCTATTAGTGGCGAGTCTGACTTTGGGTTATGTAGTGTTCAATCCCAAAAGCTTGCCACAATGGAGTTTAGGCAATTTGTTTAACGGAAACTCGCCTCCTGCACCAGAAAATACCGAGGAAGTTGGGAGTAATGCCCAACCTCAAATCCAGCCACCAAGTACATCTATACCCAAGTATCCCAATCTAGCTGCCCAAGAGTTTCCTGAAGTGAGAGATCCCAAGGATGTAGTTGGCTTAAAACCCAAAGTCCAACCAACTCCCCAAAACCCTACAAATCCTCAAGCGGCATTACCTGAACCCAACACAGCCCTAAAACCGACAAATCCGATCGCCTTAGCACCAGTACCGACACTACAATCCTTGCCTCCCCTGAATTTGCCTCCCACTCCAACAGCAAAAACCTCGCCTAATCCAATCGCAACCTCACCAAAACCGGATGCAGAAATCAAACCAGCAACAGATGGGTTTTATCATGTAGTGATAGAGAATAAAGGCGCGGCTTATGCCTCAGCACGGCAAGTAATTCCTGATGCTTATTTATCACCCAACAAAGAATTGATTTATCTGGGTGCTTTTAAAACTAAAGAACAAGTACAACAACATCTGAAATTGTTACAGGCAAGAGGAATTAAAGCACGGGTTCAGCAGCCATAAGTTGCAAAAATCTACGATACCATGAGATAACAGTCCTGAGTTTTGAGTGCTGAGTTTTGAGTGTTGAGTCAATGAGTGCTGAGTCAATGAGTG
>NZ_JAWJTF010000220.1:0-3621 GCF_048836525.1 Nostoc sp. CALU 546 | reverse complement strand
GCAGTTTCGTTGGGTATCAGCCGCACCCCTACGGAAGTCCTTACAACAACATTCCCGATTTCTCTAAAGAATATTAGGAATTAAAAATTGGTATTAAACACTTACCAAAACGGCCTCTCGCAGCTTGGCAATCACGTCACTCAGATTACCCGTGTTCAGGCGGTAACTCAGAGGATGGGCAATCAACCGCGCCGTGCTTTCATACAAAGTAGCAACTTCAATCAGACCATTTTCGCGCAAAGTTCGCCCTGTGGAAACTAAATCCACGATCGCTTCTGACATTCCAGTAATCGGGCCTAATTCCACTGAACCATACAACGGCACTATTTCCACAGGTAAATCTAGACTGTGGAAATATTCACGAGCGCAATTTACATACTTGGAAGCAACTCTACCATGCGGTGGTAAATCTAAAGGCGATCGGTAAGAACTCGATGCTTTTACCGCCACAGACATCCGACAATGCCCAAACTGCAAATCTACCAAGTGGGCAACTTGCGGCTGCTTTTCCCGCAATACATCGTAACCGACAACACCCAGTTGTGCTTGACCATATTCTACATACACCGGCACGTCCTGCGCCCTTACTAGCAAAGCTTTTGCAACTCCCTTTGTGTCAGGAATTTGAAGTTGGCGAGTTCCTGAATCTAAAAAAGCACTAAAATCTAATCCCACAGCTTGTAGCAGGCGGATGCTATTTTTAAGTAGTTCACCTTTTGGCAATGCAACAGTCAGCATTCTTTTTATTGGTATCCTTAGCGTCTCGACAGTTGAATAATATTGAGAATATCTCTATATGCTTACCACAAGCAGCATGAGAATTTTATTAGTTGATGATGAAATTGAACTAACTGAACCCCTGAGTCGCTTATTAACTCGTGAGGGTTACGCTGTTGATGCCGCTTACGATGGCACAAGTGGCAGTAAACACGCACAAGCAGGCAATTATGACCTACTGATTTTAGATTGGATGCTGCCAGGAAAAACGGGGTTAGAGATTTGTCAGGAATTGCGACGCCAAGGCAAAACTACCCCCGTGCTGTTTCTCACAGCCAAGGATACTTTGGATGACCGCGTAGAAGGTTTAGATGCTGGTGCTGACGACTATTTGGTTAAACCTTTTGAACTGCGGGAGTTACTAGCGAGAGTTCGTGCTTTATTGCGTCGTTCTGGTTCTCAAACCTATGAAACCACCACTGGACGTTTAATTGTCGCTGATTTAGAACTCGATTGTGAAAATCAAGTAGCCTATCGTCAAGGACGGATAATTGAGCTATCGCAAAAAGAAAGTCAGTTGTTGCAATACTTTATGGAACACACGGGACAGCTACTAACTCATGCTCAGATTATGCAAAATTTGTGGCAAGAGGAAGAACAACCTAGTAGTAATGTGATAGCGGCATTAATTCGCCTGTTGCGCCGCAAGATTGAGGTAGGTAGAGAAACTACGCTGATTCACACAGTCTACGGCAAAGGCTATCGTTTCGGTGCTTCCTCAGTGGAGTCAGTTTAAGCGTCTACTTTCAACTCACAATGATTCGGCTCATTGGTAGGAGAATCATGAAAATTTTTCAATCTTTGCGATTTTAATTCCTGTCGAAGTTTGTTGTAGAGGGATAAATCCACAGGCAGCATAATTTGTGAAATTCCCTTCCAGACACCAAGCTGATTATTTGCACCCATATCTTCCATGAGTTGCTCAGTATAACGTAAGGAAAATGAGGTTATGCATGTTGCCTTCGATACAACGCTATTGTATTGAGTTTTCATCCAATCGATATCTGCTGCCATTTCTTGATACATGGCTGGCGGCGAAGGCAATAACAAGTTGCCTTGGACATACTCTAGCAACCACCAAGCACCAACTTCTGATGTCAACTGACTGTAAAAACTGCTGTTATAGCCAACAAAACCCATCTGTGGAATATTAGGATGAATCAGATAACGGTAAAGGTTAAAATTACCATCTTCATCAATTACCTGTCGCCGATATTCTTCCTCAAGAAATGGAAGTTCTTGGCGAAATCCTGTTCCAAAAATTACTATGTCTGCCTGCAACTGCTGACCATTAGCTAATTCCACACCACCAGGGATAAACTTGGCGATGCTGGTTTTTATTGCCTGAATTTTACCAGAGTGTATGTACTTGAAAAAATCTGGAGGAGCTATGCTAATGCCACAGTTAGCCTGATTCATCGGTTGTTCGGGCAACATACCGCAGCTATCAAGACCGAATTGCAGGCGTAGCACCATCTCGTTAGTCTGCCAGAAAGTCCACACTAGTGGCTTACCCAGAGTGTGCAGCATTTTTTCAATCCGTCCCATCTTACGGTAGGGGAACCAAGCTTCTGAAAAGCGGGTTAATAAAACATACTTCAGGTTTACTAAACCCAAGAAAAATCTAGGAATTTTCCACAAGGGCTGACGGAAGACGAGGGTAGATTCTTTGGCTATGTTTGCTGCCAAAGTCGCAATGTCGCAGGCAGATTTGCCAAAACCCACTACTACTACCCGCTTACCCTCAATGATTGAAGCATCGTTAAACTCGGTAGAATGCAGTACTCTTCCTCCAGATGCGGCGAACTCCTCCCCACCTGGTAAGTAAGGTAGCTTGGGGATACTATATGTGCCATTGCACACTAACACAAAGTCAAATTCGTGTTTTTCCTCTTTTGTCTCACCCCCATTACCTTCCTTCATTCTGATGGTAACTACCCATCCTGGTCGTTCTCCAGTTTTTCGGGAAACATTGGTAACTTCCGTTTGGAAGCGAATTCTCTCAAGAACCCTAAAATTATGGGCGTATGAATCTAAGTAATTCCGCATCTGTTCTGCTGTGGGCCACTCTGGGTAGGATGCAGGCATAGGATAGTCTGAAAAACTATAGGTGTCACCCGTATTTTGGGTTGTTAATCCTGGGTAAGTTCGAGACTTTTCCCAAACACCACCAAGTCCTTTTTGTTTCTCGAATACAGTAACGTCATAGCCTTCTTCGATAAAAGTTTTAGCTGTCACCAGTCCGCTGATTCCAGCCCCGATAACGCAAATCTGTTTGATTTCCATTCTTTTTTATGTAAATTATGAAATAGTTTCTGCAAAGATGAATTTACAGTAGGTTTTATTTATTTGAACTACATCTGTCGTGGGCCCTAAAGAAATAGCATACATTATTGATCAATGATTAAATAGGCACAAACGTTACAAGTCAATAAAACCTACTTTTTAGGATGCAAATTATCAATGAGGTTTGTGTAAGTTTAATCTGCAAAGCAGGTTTTGATAACTCGCAGATTCAAAACTTAATTGAAGATTTTGCAGAAGGCTGTGAAATATTGCCTGTCTCACTAAAAACGCTTCAGTATGCAGTCAAATTGTTCGTAGGCGTAGCCCTTCGGCATGGTTAGACTCCGCTCACCATCTGCTCAGTAACCATTTTAGATATTGCTATAGCAGTCCTAAAGCATTTATGAAAAATTAGAACCCCGACTTCTTTATCCAATTGAAAGGCTTTGGCAGTTTCTCAAAAAATCTCTGAAACATAAACTTTTTTATTACAAAAGAGAAACATGGGATAGCCACTTACGTCTGCGCATCACTGCTGTTTGTACATCACCCGGCAAC
>NZ_JAWJTF010000227.1:0-3512 GCF_048836525.1 Nostoc sp. CALU 546 | reverse complement strand
CGGTTCTGCTGTATTTAACGCTAAGGATTATGCTGAAGCCATTACAGCAATTCGCAACAGCAAGCGTCCTAGCCCAGAATTAGCTAAGGTTTAATTCATTTTTGGATTAACTATTCTCCACAAAAAAAGGTGAGTAAATTGCTCACCTTTTTTATGTGTAAATAAAAAAACTGGAAGCTATTCAAGTTTTGAACCTCCAGTAGTTACTATATAAATTGAAAGTTTAGAAACCAGAGATAATCCAGGTTGGGAGGACTAGGATTACAATAGTTGAAAGAGAAGCGTATGAGCTACTAGTTCTACCAGCCAAGGAAACGATTTCACCGTAACTTTTCTCTTTCTGTTCCTGGTATTGATGTTAAGCGTTTGCTTTATTAACTAAAGCAACACCAAGCACAGGATAGGAAGTCTTATAAGCATTACTCGCACCGTCTGCAGTCGGTTAAAGCTGTATAAAATTTGGATTGGGGGAATCCACCTCTCCAAATTTTCTTTGCTCAGACTTCCTCAAAAATAGAACCACCAGTAGCAACGGTTGGATCATCAGTCTTGGTTTAGGAGTTATTTACCCCATGAAATGCTGACTACTTTTGTAATCAGTTTGATTTATTTCATAGTCAGAACTAATCATTGATTTTATTTAATTAAATTAACTTGCTTGCCAATCACCTCTATTTTGGTTCAAGTTGTAGTTGTTATTAGTTTACCAATACTGTCAGTATATATTTGCCATTTTGGCAGATTTTTGCAAAAAGTTATCAAATTAATGAGTGCTATAGAAAACCTGCCATGCTATAAATTTTAAATTAGCATAGCAGGTTCTCAGAGACGGAATCACCTCTAGGGCAGAATCTATTGATTCAAAATACTTTTTAATTGAATCCACAAGATTTCAAGGATATATCTTGAGTATTCTCTGGTTTTAATGGTGATTTGCTCGATTGATGTTCGTTAATGTGCTGTGTCAATCTTTGGTCTAAACTACCACCACGGATGTCTGTTTTTTTCTTTCCAACGACTTCCAGATAAGCTAGGTCTTTAATTTTGCTTAAGCAGCTTGATGATACATTACTATCAGACCTAGAATCATTAGCGTGTTTCAGCATTTTGAGATTTTCACTTTGCTGTTGTTTGGTTCTGTTGGCTTGAGAGTTTTCTTTGAGCAACCGATTGTAGGTGCGATATGGAATGTAATGGAGAGGATTATAACCACCAAATCTCAGCATTAAAACACATGCCCAGGAATACTTCCCAGCAAGAATTGCTTCAACTACTTTGTCAAATTGTTGAGCCTTGACTGTCTTATCTAAGTTGTTACTAATGCCAGCAATGTCTTGATTCATCATAGTTTTTAGTTATCTGGGATGAAGTAAACTAGTTCAGGTTCTGCGATTGTTGCTGTTTCAATTGATGTGTACAGACTGCACTAGCCTTTTTGCAGCTGTGGAATCGCTTCTCGGAAATTATCAGCAATGGGACTGTGTTGGATGTTGACAAGAGATAAAAATCTATGAATCAACAGACGTGTACATAACTTTCCCAAGCTCTGATTGACTCTTGCAGCTTTGAGCGGTAAAGACTCAGGCTGATGATTCTTTCTTTCCATGAACTGACCTTTGATTAAAAACTTGATTGTTTTTAATCAAGTTTGTTGGCTGCTCAGTCTTAATTATCCAGATTCCCTCCAATGAATGGAAGAAACTGTAGCTTTTACTTTTTATTAAGTGAAAGTTCAAAATTTATCTTTTGTCTTGTCGGATGACTGATAGGACAAAATCTCAGTGTGATTATTGGTAGATGTAGTTTTATCTTGTTAAACTTTCTCAACTCCTAATTCAATAAATTGTCTCTGTTCAAACGGTTGTATTTCTTACTACTGCTGAATTAGGCATTTTCCGGGAAAATTGCATATTTTTTTGGATAGTGGAGAAAATTTATTTATCTTTGAGCGTTAACAACGTCATTCGTATTTATACTATTTTTTGTCGTTAATGTCATCTACTAAGTTAGCAGATTTATAAGCTAAATTTACTGAATGTATTCTGATACTTACTTGCGTATTGTGCAACTTTTACTTTTGTCCCTCTTTGCTAATTCATGGGGGGTCTTACCCCTCACACAATATCAATTTAAACCTTTTAGTATTGTCAAGTCACTAGAAAATATTACCATTAAATCTGATGTAAAACAACTTCTAAAAATAGTATATACAGAGAATAAAAAGTGTTAGCAGGCATGGTGTTGAGCCTATTTTTCAATAAGTTCAATTAGAGGACTATATCTATCAGCCTTGTATTTCTTGATTTACAAGAGCTACAGCTTCAGCGTATCTACATGAAAACGCTGTAAACTGATCATAAATATTTCATGAGTGTCAGTCATGAATTTATAGATAGCCTAGTTTTAAAATTAAATTACTGGTTATGAATAATAGAGGAATCGTAAGTTGTTTAAAAAGTCTCAGTACTCTTGTATGGGGTGTTAGCAGAACGTAACGCACCCTACATATATTTCAAAAACAAATAATAGTCTTATAGCTTTAATCATCATTATTATGACTAAAGTAAAATGACCATAACTGTATGCTTTTACCCAAAAAGGTGTGGCAGATTAAGTCTGTACAGCATTAAATAATTTTGTAATAGAGATAAAGCAGCTAATACAGAATATTATTAAGCTGATTTAGTAGTATTTTTTTATGTATTAATATTTAAAATATTTATAAACTTGAGATTAAAAATGTAGTGGTACTTGGACTAAATAGTAGTAAAAACACCAATTACCATGAGTTCTTCATGAATGCCTTGCTCAACAAGAATACCTCGGTCTAGAACACTGCGCTGTTAAGGTAATGCGCCAGATATCCAAAATCAGGAAGCTGATGGTAAAAAGATTAACGGAAAAGAAGCTTTATCCTATTTAGCTAGCTCCAAACTCTGGATGCGAAAGCCACGCCTTGGCTATGGTTGGGAAATCAATATGCGATCGCCTTTAACTCTCCAGACAACTATATAATGAATTTCTTGCCAATCAGCTATCTGTGGGTTATAATATGAGTCCGGCTTACTAAGACTCGCCCTCACTAATAGCGCTTCATATCCCAAAGTTTGGGCTACTTTTGCTAAACCCTGGAGAGATACACGTCTATGATCTACCCGCGCTAACTGAGGCAAAGTGTAGAGATTTAAACATAAGCTCCAGTATTGGCTAATCATTGCCAAGCACGTAGCACCACGATCTGGTGAACTTTGTTTTTGAGTAAAGGAATAGGAACGCCATAACCTAGCCTTTGATTGTGAACATAGTCTGGGAAATATTAGCAATATTTATCGCTAAAGCTAGT
Organism: Nostoc sp. CALU 546; assembly: GCF_048836525.1. Taxonomy (NCBI): domain Bacteria; kingdom Bacillati; phylum Cyanobacteriota; class Cyanophyceae; order Nostocales; family Nostocaceae; genus Nostoc; species Nostoc sp. CALU 546. The sequence goes on along the minus strand of NZ_JAWJTF010000227.1, from coordinate 169 downwards.
AATATTCGCATTTTTTGAAACGTAGTCTTGAATTCTCAATGCTTCAACTCTTACCATTACTGTAATTTTCCCTCGCTTCCGGAAACACTCGGAAAATAAAATCACAAATCTAGACTCTGCTTTCTCAGATGAAGATGGGCTAAATTTGGCAACGCGCATATTATATGTG
>NZ_JAWJTF010000373.1:0-1812 GCF_048836525.1 Nostoc sp. CALU 546 | reverse complement strand
ACTAGAAATTGTCTGTTGTGATGTGAGATAACTTGCGGTTTGTGTATAGACGCGTAGCAGGTTGTCACCAGACATTGCCTGACTCCCTAGAGAAGCAAAATTGTAACTATTAGAACTAGAGATTGTACTTTGTGTATTATTTCTTGCTGTCTCTGCAATCACCTGACTCGCTAGAGAACTGACACTAGAAATATTAAACCTAGAGCTTGTAGTTGATGTAGTATTTTCTGCGGTCTCTGTGACAATCTGACGTACTTGGGCATCAGTCAGGTTGGGGTTAGCACTAAGCATTAGAGCAACTACACCAGCAACGTGGGGAGTAGCCATAGAAGTGCCATTATAAGTGGCATATTGATTATTCGGAACTGAAGAATAGACCCTAACTCCTGGGGCTGTGACGTAGGCGATTTCATCCGTTCCAGAACGGTTAGAGAAGTCGGGCATATTATTATTTCTATCTACTGCCCCAACTGCAATTCCCGACTTGTATGCATAACGGGCGGGATAATCTGGTAATGAGTCACCATCATTACCTGCTGCCATGACAACAATCACTCCTTTGCTGCTGGCATAGTTAATAGCTGACTCTAGAGTACGATTGGCAGATGCGCCTCCTAAACTGAGATTAATTACATTAGCTCCATTATCCACAGCGTAGCGAATACCCTTCGAGATAGAACTATAGGAACCAGAGCCAGAGTCATTCAAAACTTTGACGGGCATAATCTTGGCATCATAAGCAATACCAGTGACACCGTAGTTATTATTTTCTCCTGCGATCGTGCCGGAAACATGAGTGCCATGACCGTTTATGTCTAGGGTGTTGTTGTTGTTACCAGAGAAGTTCCAGCCGTAATTATCATCAATATAACCATTGCCATCATCATCTATACCGTTACCTGCAATTTCGTTGGCATTTGTCCAGATATTATTCCTCAAATCCTCGTGGTTGTAGTCAACCCCAGTATCTACAACAGCAACAACAACACCTTGACCTGTGTATCCATGTGCCCAAACTTCCGGTGCTTTAACAAGGTCTGCTCCCCAATTATTGCCACCAAGATTAGGAACATCAGCAAAGGTATTATGACCAGTAGCTCTAGCCACTGCTGCTGCCCCATTAATCAAGCCATAGCCATTGGTGGAGTTATAATTTCCAGTGCTAAAAGCATTAGCAGTAGCATTAATGCTATTTTCGGAGTCACCGTTATTTAGCAACTGCACGTTTGTGGAAGTTGAGTTATGGCTACTACGTCCGCTGAAGTTGAGGCTGTAGTCATCCTTCGCTTTAAAGCTATCTAATGAGGATATTGAAGTGACATTTAGCTGTTTATCTGACAGCACATTCTTATTAACATCATCAATGAGCATAAGTATTTTTTCTCAAAGATAGCAATCGTTTTTTTGACAAATTCCAGCGTTAAAATCTTTACAAGAAAAAGATTTTAATGTGTGAATAAGCTTCATTGTCAATAATTACTATGTAATCTCATAACAAAATGCTAATTCTACTACTAAAAAACATAATTAATAGTAGAATTTTTCTTGGCATATTAATTGATACAATAAAAATTAAATTTGTATCATTTTAACTATCAATTGGTGGATAAAAAATTAATTTAGCTATGCTTATAAACTTTTAATTTCTAAAGGTTTTTAACATTAGCTAATATCTGTCATACCAATAGAGTGTGTTACAAAGAAAGGCAGAGAGCAGAAGGCTTTTATGAAAAAAGTATTAATAAAAACTTTAGTTGTGGGTTATTGCCCACTGGTCTAAAAAGATTTGTATCGATAGCGCAGCGTAAAGCC
>NZ_JAWJTF010000219.1:0-3685 GCF_048836525.1 Nostoc sp. CALU 546 | reverse complement strand
TCTCCCCGTAAAGAAGGCAGGAATGACAAAGGTAGAGGCGGTTCTGCTAGGAAGCGTCAACTCAAAAAGCAAAGGCAAATGTTACTGCAAAGACTCAAGGAAACTAATAAACCAGAGAATAACAAAAATGAGAGAGCAGGGGAAGATAAGTTTATCTTCCCCTTATTTTTTTGGCTTTTATTTCAGAAAAAAATAAAATTTAGGAATTTTTCAATATATAGACTCAATTAAATCTTTGGAAAAGAATAATAAAAATTTATTAGTCATTCTTAAAAAGATACTAATTTGAATTAAACCTCTTAAGCCCATAATTACGTATCAAATCAGCAGACTAAGTGTCTAGAATTTTACATTTACACGCAAGCACGCTATGTAGCAAATGCTGCTTAGTTAAATATATATCCATAGGAATTTGTCGCAATTGTAATGTTTGCATGAACAAATCAAAAATTAATTATGAAGAAAGTATGAATTTTGTCAAATAGCGCCTAGAATTATCAGCTTAAAACAGTAAGCTAGGACAAAACACCAAAGAATCCTAGTGTTAGCGATTAAGCTAAAAGTATACTAAGAAGGTAATTGCACCTCCATGTGTTAACTTCCAACGATCACACAAACCTACAAAAAGTCAGGAGTAATCCAATCCAAATTATTCAATATTCGGAATGGTCTAGGTAATCTATGGATTTTTTTCTCGGACACAGGAGTTATTGATGGTGGCGAGAGTGTTTCTACCTACTAAAAAAGTGCTTGATTTTTCTATTACCGCTTTACGCTTTGACGATCAGGTACAAACAATACTTAAGTGGGCGAATAGGCGTGAGAGTAAAGCTGTATATGTAGCCAATGTACACATGCTCATTGAAGCTCATTGGAATCCAGAGTTTGCCACCGTATTACGAAATGCAGACATAGTTACTCCTGATGGTATGCCTCTCGTATGGATGATGCGAAAAATGGGAGCGCTCTACCAAGACCGTGTGGCAGGGATGGATATTTTCCTCGCATTGTGTCAGCGAACTCAAACACAAAATCTGAGTATTTTCTTTGTCGGTTCCCAAACAGAAATTCTTTCTAGAATGCAAAAAAGGTTAGAGCAGGAATTTCCGCAAATTAAGATTGCGGCGATGGAACCTCTACCCTTTCGTCCCCTGACTGAAACTGAAGATGAAGCTTTGGTTCAAAAGATTAATTCTAGTGGTGCCAGCACCGTCTTAGTATCTCTGGGATGTCCCAAACAAGAAAATTGGATAGCTCAACATAAGGGTAAAATACAAGCTGTAATGATTGGACTGGGTGGAGTTTTCCCAGTTTATGCAGGAATTCACAAGCGGGCACCCCGTATAGTTCGAGACTTAGGACTTGAATGGCTGTATCGATGGATTCAAGAACCGCGCCGACTTTGCGGCCGCTATGCTAAGACAATTCCACTCTTTATATGGCTGGCTACGAAGCAACTACTATCATCAAGTCGTATTGCAGCGGTCTTCCTTCACGAAACCGGAGACTGAAGGAAAAGGGCGTCGAATAAATGCCGGATGAATTGGCGGTTTAAACCATTGAAAATTCGTTCCAAATTGGGCGAAATCATCCCATGATTGAGTCTTCTGTAGACAACAACATTGTTGATAATATGTCAACTGTAATAATCGAAAAAATCTAAAACAAAAATAACATTACATTAACACAAGAATTATCAAAGTCACATTGCATCCAAGGCTTAAGAATCTAAGCAACAGGCATTTTGTGTAAAAATCTAATAGGCTCATCAATAAATTTTCTCCTAAAAGTACCTTGAATAGCTGCCAATTTTTAAAAAGATTGTGGTAGACTCTTCTAGGACTAATTACTTAATATAAATAGCAATTTTCGTAATATATAAGTCGCTTTGCATGGTAATCATAAACTTACACAGAAATAGGGTAAGACCTAATGGCGTGAAAAAATAATCCAGCTACTTAAGGCTGAAAGCATTAAAAATACATATTACCTTAGATTCTTTTATTGGTAAACTATTAATGGAATCACCTCAAACCTCATCAAATTTACGAGAAAAAGCTGTTAAAAGCGTTATTTGGACAGCTATTGAAAGTTGGGGACGCCAAGCAATATCTTTAGTTGTTTTCTTTATTCTAGCTCGTTTACTTAGTCCAGAAAATTTTGGTTTAATTGCTCTAGCATATATTTTTATTGAATTTGTACAAATTTTTGTTGACCAAGGATTCTCTGTAGCAATTATCCAGCGTCAGGAGATAGATGCGGAGCACTTAGACACTGCATTTTGGACAACTTTAGGGATAAGTATACTCTTGACCGTGTTAAGTATTGCTGGTGCTGGATTAGTCGCTGATTTACTTAAACAGCCGCAGTTAATACCAATTATTCAATACTTATCTATAAGTTTTACGCTTAGTGGGTTGAGCAGTGTGCAGCAAGCGGTTCTTGAACGTAGGTTCGCATTCAAAAGTTTAGCAATACGCTCACTACTAGCAGTGATAATAGGTGGGATAGTTGGCGTAGTGATGGCTTTTTTCAATTTTGGCGTTTGGAGTCTTGTAGGTCAACAAATATCTAGTAGTTTAGTGCAAGTTTTAGTATTGTGGCGAGTTAGCGATTGGCGACCAGGATTCAAATTTTCTGTCATACATGCTAAAGAACTTTTTACCTTTGGAATTAATATATCTGCATTTAATATAATTAACTTTTTCAATCGCCGATCCGATGATTTACTAATTGGCTACTTTTTAGGACTAGTTGCATTAGGTTATTACTCAGTTGCTTACAAATTGCTTCTAGTAATGATGCAAGTCTTGATCACTACCACAACTAAGGTTGCACTACCAATATTTTCTAGGTTACAGGGAGAGCCAGAACGGTTACTCAATGCTTTCTATAGTGCTACTCAGTTCACAAGTCTACTTGTTTTTCCAGTATTTTTGTGTGTACCAGCGTTAGCACCTGAATTTATAAAGGTCTTTTTTGGTGAGCAGTGGATTCAGAGTATTCCAGTATTGCAAGTACTATCGCTTATTGGCCCTGTTCACTTAATTTTCTTTTATAACAATTCTGTAATTCTGGCGCTGGGAAAACCTTCGTGGAGGCTATGGATACAAGTGATAAATACAGTTACTAATGTCGTCGGTTTTGCTCTGGCAGTCAAATGGGGCATTGTAGCTGTTGCATCTGCTTATGTAATTCGTGGTTACTTAATATTACCTATTTCGTTATTAGCTATTAATAAACTTGTTAAAATGAGTTTAATTAACTATTTACGTTTGTACATAGTGCCTTTTGTAGCTTCTGGAGTAATGATTGGAACTATATTAATAACTAAATATTTCTTTGGAAAATTTATTGAAGCGTGGATGCTACTAATTATTTCATTGCTATTGGGTATTTCTATTTATATTTTTGTTCTCTCAGTAATATCGCCAAAGCTTTTCAGACAATTACTTGACTTAGCAAGAACTTTGAATATCAAAATAACAAAGAAAGCATGATACATAACATGTTAACATCTTTACAATAACAAGATTTTAATACTTCTTAACTAATACTTAATATAATGTAGCTAAATTATAAGAAAAAATATTCGACTTCATACAACTAGTTAGCAAAGAATATTAGCTGTCAAATTAACACCAGAATCATAGTTTAGTTTATCAGAGAGAGGAAATATGAAAAT
>NZ_JAWJTF010000386.1:0-1712 GCF_048836525.1 Nostoc sp. CALU 546 | reverse complement strand
CTGGCGATCGCTGGACGGTGCAATTACCTAAGCCAGAAATCGAGAGAGTAGCTTCATCTCCCACCTCATCTCCGACCTCATCTCCCAGAAGTGCTTACACTGTTGTTACCCCAAACTCTGAGCCGCAACCTGGCATTTCAAGAGTTGCCACTACTACACGAGGGGCGACTCAAATTGAGAGCTTACAAGTCACAGGTGATGGGTTGTTCATTCGCACCAGTGGTAGTAATCCTCCAATTCAGGTAATTCGCAGCCGCGATCGCGCTACCATCTTCATGGATATCTCTGGCGCATCTTTATCACCACGTCTGGCGCAGCAGAATAATATACCGGTTAACAAGCATGGTGTTAGCCGCGTCGAATTCACCCGACTACAAACCCAACCTCCTGGCGTTCGCCTGACTTTGCGGGTAGATAAAAATAGCCCAGACTGGCGAGCAAGTAATAGTAACGGTGGTGGTTTGGTAGTTCTGCCTAGTCGCGTTGTCACACTGCCTGGAAGTAGTAATTCAAATCTATCGGACAATCAGTCACAACCACCCTCTCTACCTAGCAGACTATCTGCTAACAACTCCCCAGCAACAATTGAGTCTGTACAACTGGCTGATAATGGCACACAACTGCTAATTAGAGCCGACCAAACTGTATCTGCTACGGGAGCTTGGGATAGAACTTCTGGTCTGTTCCGCGTCACAATTCCCAATGCCAAGTTAGCTCCCAGAGTTACAGGCCCTACTTTTGCTCCTAATAGCCCCATTCTCCGGGTACGCCTGCAACCACAAGAACCCAACACAGTCGTTGTCTTAGTTCAACCAGCAAGCGGAGTACAACTTGGACAACCCCAGCAAATCGGCGACCAGCTTTTAGCTCTACCAATACAAGGCTCTCGTCGAATTGTGACAATCCCCCCCAGAAGACCTCCTTTTGCTTTACCTCCGCTACCACCACCAAACCGGGGGCCATTCCCAGACCCAAACAATCCCAATCCCCAACCTCCAACCCAACCACAGCGCCGAGTTACCAATGGACGAGTGGTAGTCCTCATTGACCCAGGACATGGCGGTAAAGACCCTGGTGCAGTAGGTCTTGGAGGATTACGCGAAAAGGATGTTATTTTGCCTATTAGCAAAAGAATAGCTCAGGTCTTGCAGCAAAATGGCGTACAAGTAGTTATGACAAGGGATTCTGACTATTTTGTTACCCTTCCAGGACGGGTGCAATTAGCAGAACGAGCTAATGCTGATGTGTTTGTGAGTATTCATGCTAATGCAGTCGGGCCAGGTCGTTCGGATGTCAGCGGCTTGGAAACATATTATTACGACAGTGGTTTGGGTCTAGCTCGGACTGTCCATAACAGTATTCTCCAAGGTGTAAATGTCAGAGACAGGGGAGTGCGGCGAGCCAGATTTTTTGTCCTCAGAAAAAGTTCTATGCCTTCGATTCTGGTAGAAACAGGTTATTTGACCGGTCGAGATGATAACGCTAAACTCAGAAGCTTGGCTTACCAAAATCAAATGGCAGATGCGATCGCTCGTGGCATTCTTCAGTATCTAAAGAGAAGATAAGTAATTTAGTCGAAATTATTGAGTAAATACATCTAATCTTTACCATTTTTATCCAATTTAGTAGTAAAACAATTTAAGTATTCTTGCTGCGGGACAAGAGTAGCTTCTTTGTTATTGTCATCTGATGCTTTGCAAGTCAACAGATTT
>NZ_JAWJTF010000408.1:0-1477 GCF_048836525.1 Nostoc sp. CALU 546 | reverse complement strand
ATGCTTTTACAAGGCGAAATTACCCGAAAGAGTCTCTAGCTGCTCAACTGGGTTGCAATCGTTCTAGTATTCTGTAAGTTTTTTAACTGTGAGAACGTTTGGGAAAATTACTTTACCGCCATTTGTGAAGCGTTAGAAATTGATTACCAAGAGATTGTGTATGGATATTTGGCACCTTCAGCTCAAGATTTAGTTGGAAAGGTGCGTACTCAGATAAAAGAACTAACCCAAGAGTTGTGCGGAACGATGCGTATATTAGATATGACGCAACCGATTGAGTTGAGTCAAATCTATACCGATGTGAATATTTTGGAGAAGCTAATAGCACTCCGACGTAAAACAATTGATGAATTACTTAAAGAATGTGGATATGAGGATTTTGACAGATTTGGGTTAGGTAAAGTTGTAGAAAAGCGGGTTCTTGGCGTAAAAGCAGTTGAAAAATATAAGAAATTAATTGTACTAGGAAAGCCAGGAGCTGGTAAAACTACCTTCTTAAGATATCTAGCAGTTCAGTGCAATCAAGGTAGTTTTCAACCTCACCTTGTACCTATTTTTATCCCTTTAAAATATTTTGCGGAAGATCCAACTCAACCTAGTTTATTAGAATATATTAGGCAGCAGTACTCTGGGTGTGATGTAACGGAAGAAGAGCTTGTCGAATTATTTAAACAGGGTTCTGCTCTGATTTTACTGGACGGATTAGATGAAGTTAGCGCCGAATATCAAGAGCATACTTTAAAAGAAGTTAGAAGTTTTTCTCGGATATATTTTGACAATCATTTTGTTATTGCTTGTCGAATTGCGGCATGGGAGTATACCTTTGATAAATTCACAGAAGTAGAGATAGCTGATTTTGATAATAAACAAATTAATGAATTTGCCAACAATTGGTTCAAAAATAAATCAGTCAAATCAGAGAAGTTTATTAAGTACTTAAATAAGAATAATCGTATCTATCAATTAGCCGTCACTCCTCTGTTGCTAACTCTTCTATGCTTAGTATTTGAAGAATCTGCTAGTCTACCAAATAGTCGTTCGGAAAGTTATCATGAAGGATTAGATGTTTTACTAAAAAAATGGGATGCCAAACGTGGAATTCATCGAGATCAAATTTATCAAAAATTATCACTTCCACGCAAAAAAGATTTACTCCGTCAAATTGCTTACAGTACTTTTGAAAAGGAGAAGTATTTTTTTACCCCATTAGAAGTCAAGCTCATTCTGAAAAAATATATCGAGAAAATATCAAATCTTGATAGCGAGTCCAATATTTCACAGGGTGATATTGAAGAGCTTTTGAAAGCTATGGAAGCTCAACATGGGATTATAATTGAGCGAGCTAAAGGTATTTATTCATTTTCTCACCTCACTTTTCATGAGTATTTTGTTGCTAAAAGAATTGTTAGCTTAATCCCACAAACATCAGATGAAGAATTACATCAGGATGAGGATTTTAAAAATAATGATAAATTCC
>NZ_JAWJTF010000417.1:0-1397 GCF_048836525.1 Nostoc sp. CALU 546 | reverse complement strand
TTGAATGACTTCTATGTTTTCTAATAGTCCATTTGCACCCGATTTAAACACAATTTCTGCTAACAAGGGTAATTTCTCATCAACATAAAATTGGAGGCTGGCAATAGATTGCCCAAAGATATTAAACCCTTCTTTCAAGAAGCGATACCATGCATCATGGAGACTATCGGGTAAGTCTACGCCAGCAAATACTGTAAACTCAACTTTCAATAAACGACCAATCCGGTCTATCCTACCAATTCTTTGTTCTAGGCGATTTGGCGACCAAGGCAAGTCAAAACATATCATATAGTTGGTAAATTGTAAGTTACGACCCTCTTCGCCGGAGGAGTCGCAAACTAAAATAAAGCATTTGGGATCTTTTTTAAACCGATTTAAGTTCTCCTCCACTTGAGACCTAGTTTGTCCAACTTGGTGACTGACCATAGTCCCCTCACCAAAACGATCGCTCAAGTAACGGACAATTTCGGTGCAAGTTTGCACAAAGCTGGTAAATATAACAATTTTGGGCAGACTGTCTCCCGGTATCGGTCTTTTTAGCCGTTGTTGAACCTCTGCAAGCAATTTAGGGAGGTTAAATTTCAAGGATTGTACTTTTAAAGGTTCGCAGAGTTGATACAGAATGACTGTCTTGAGTAATTCGAGGCGATCGCCATACTCTGACGGTTGTTCTATAATTCGCAGTAGGCTTTGCAAAATATTTGCTTCCCCGTTAGCAAATTTAGGAGTTTCAGTCAGGATGCGAACACTATCAGCACCAAACTCCCGAATTAATTCCGCAGTGGACACACCACTTAAACGTGCTTGAATTACCTGTTTTAAAATACCCAGCCAAGTACCAGAAGCACGGAAAAACAATAGAAAAATGTGGTGATATTGTTTGTCATCAGGAGCTACTTCACGCCACTCCTCAATTAGTTCGTGGATGTCAGGCGATCGCTCGTCTAAATCGTACTCTGTTCTCAGTGTAATATTACGCTTAAAAATTACATCTTCTACGGAAGCGCGACGATTGCGAAGCATCCGGCGGTGAAGTCTGTAGGTATCGCTAATATGGGTACGAATTGCCCTGACAATTTCAACTGTATCCCCAGTCTTTGCTTGTAATCTATTTTCTAGATTGTCTACCAATTCCAGTAAATACTTATCTTCAGCAAACAGGTTACGGAGATTTTTGAGATTAGTTTTCAGGACGAAGGGGTTTGCGCCTTCTTTAAATGACAGGAGAATTCGACCAATGTCTTGGCGTTTTACTACCCGGTCACGAAAACCTGCTAAGTCATCAAGTTGATAGGTTGCAGGATCGAGTAGATGCAGCATTGCTAAAAAATCTTGCTCGTGGTTGAGAACGGGGGTAGCCGATAGTAAAAGCAGGCGATCGCTTTTATGAGCACGAT
>NZ_JAWJTF010000348.1:0-1992 GCF_048836525.1 Nostoc sp. CALU 546 | reverse complement strand
AATCTAAAATCCAAAATGTGAATAATTTCTAACTTTAAAATGGAACGCCCAATCTTATACTTAGCCATAACTAACCACGGCTTTGGTCATGCTACCCGCACGGCTTCTGTAGCTGCGACAATTCAAAAATTATGCCCAGAAGTTCTACTAATTCTGGTGAGTACTGCCCCACGCTGGTTGCTAGAGTGCTATATACAAGGCGATTTTATCTATCGTCCCCGTGCATTTGATTTGGGTGTGGTGCAAACGGATAGTTTGACAATGGATAAAGCAGCGACTTTAGAAAAGTTGCTCGATATTAAGAAGCATCAAAATTCGCTGATTGCTTCGGAAGTAAATTTTATCCGCCAAAATCGCGTTAATCTCATCTTGGCAGATATTCCTTTCCTAGCTCCTGGGTTTGCCAAAGCTGCAAATATTCCCTGCTGGATGATGAGTAACTTTGGCTGGGACTTTATCTACCGAGATTGGGGAGGCGAATTTACCGCAGTTGCAGATTGGATTAGTGATGGGTACTCAAAGTGCGATCGCTTGTTTCGTCTCCCCTTCCATGAACCAATGCCAGCTTTTAACAATATCACAGATGTCGGCTTAACAGGCGGTTCCCCTCGTTACTCTGCTGATGATTTACGTTCTCTTTGGGGAATAACTGCACCAGTCGAAAAAACTATTTTGTTGACCTTTGGTGGCTTGGGTTTACAGCAAATCCCCTACGATAATCTGCGTCTATTCCCCGATTGGCAATTTATTGTCTTTGATCAATCTGCTCCTGATTTACCTAATTTAGTGAAAATTGATGACCGCAAATACCGCCCTGTAGATTTTATGCCTATTTGTGCGCGAGTCGTCTCTAAACCTGGTTACAGTACTTTTTCTGAAGCCACATTATTAGGAGTACCGATTGTTACTATACCGCGTGAGGATTTTGCCGAAGCAGCTTTTCTAGTAGAAGGCATAACTAATTATAATCAGCATCAAATCATTACCCCATCTGACTTTTTTCAAGGGGATTGGGATTTTCTCCATGAGTTACCTCAACCACCAAAGCAATCTCAACCAATTGCTAAAGATGGTAATGAAGCGATCGCTAAAGCTGTTATTAATTATTTGCAGACGAAATAAAGTTATTCAAAATACAATCAATTAATAATGGAATCTCCAACAATAGATAAAGAAACTTTAGAATTGGCCGCCCAAGATGTACGTCGAGTGATTGAAAGGCAAAAAGAAGAACGGCAGATTTTAATCACCCAAATGAACATTCTATTTGTGACAAACAGCGCCATACTAAGTTTTCTAACAATATCCAGATTGATTACTATATTTAGTATCTTCAGTGCGTTAGAAATATTGTTATTCTCCATCAATTTTCTGCTACTAATCTGGGCTTTATTACCACGTAAGTTTTTTGTCAGCCCCAATCTCGAAAAAAGCGAAGAAAATGAAGGAAAACTAAAATTTCCAGAGGATTATTTGACGTTTACACCTCAAGAATATAATTTACAGATGTTAGCTGACTTCAGAGAGACTTATAATAATAACCAGAAGCAAGTAGATGATATATCCCTTGCCTTGAAATATGCTACTGGTGTTACCGCTGGAATTGCTGTGGTTTCTTTGTTACATCAAGTAACAGTTTATTTCATTCCTGAACTACAAAAATTATGAATACCAACCAAGATGATACAACATCTTCTAAAAAGAGTGTACAACTACCAGAGCCAAACATAGATAACATTACAGCTTTATCTCACAATCTACCTAATACGCCTATCATCCCCGATGTCATAAAAGAGTCTGTAAATGCGGTGTTAAGCCTCTTTAGAAGAAGACATACTAAGTCAAGCGATCAACCAACGAGAGAACAACAACCAAATCAAGCAGATTGAACTGCTAATTAGATTTTACTGTCATCAATAATTACTGTTTTAAATGAGCCACTACCAAAAGTTACTGAGAATTTCTACTACTGGTAAATCTTTTTACAATATC
>NZ_JAWJTF010000239.1:0-3330 GCF_048836525.1 Nostoc sp. CALU 546 | reverse complement strand
AATCCTCAGATTTTTTTGAATATACAGCAGTGTTACCATTCAATGGCACTGCTTCTGTTTGTAGTTCTTGACGCCGATTTGGTTTGAAAAAACGCTCTGTTGTCGTCTTAATCACAATATACAAAATCGGGACTACAAACAAACTCAAGAAAGTCGCAATTAACATCCCTCCAAATACTGTTGTTCCTAATGATTGACGACTTCCCGCCCCGGCTCCTGTGGCAATAGCTAGGGGGAAAATCCCCAATAGTGTAGAAAAGGCAGTCATCAAAATTGGACGTAGACGCTCTTGTGAAGCCTCAATTACTGCTTTGGTAATCGAAAGTCCTTGATCTCGCAATTGGTTAGCGAATTCCACAATCAAAATTGCGTTCTTACTAGCTAAACCAATCAACATTACTAGACCAATTTGACAGTAAACATCATTCGCAAAACCCCGCATTGATTGAGCTATCAGCGCTCCAAAGATAGCTAAGGGAACTGATAACAGAATGATAAAAGGGTCAACGTAGTTCTCGTATTGAGCAGCTAGTACCAAAAACACAAAGATTATTCCTAATCCAAAGATCAGGGGTGCTAAACCACCAGAGTCTATTTCTTCTAATGCAGTTCCTGACCATTCATAACCATAACCTGCGGGTAAAACTTCTTGAGCAACTTGTTCCATTGCTTTAATTGCGTCTCCAGAACTAGAGCCAGGAGCGGCGGAACCATTAATTTCAATTGAACGGAACAAATTGTAGTGATTTATCGTTTGTGCTCCCACAGTCGAAGTAACTGTGACTAAGTTACTCAAAGGAATCATTTGATTCTTTTGGGAACGAACGTACAGTTTACCAATATCCTTGGGGTTAGAACGAAACTGTTGATCTGCCTGGATATATACACGGTAATTGCGCTGCTGGAGATTGAAATCATTTACATATTGTGATCCCAAAGCAGTTTGTAATGTACTGAAGACATCATCTATAGAAACTTGCAATGATTTGGCTTTATTGCGGTCTACTTCCACAAGTAATTGTGGTGTATCTGCGGCAAAAGTACTAAATACAGCTTGTAATCCTGGTGTTTGATTGGCTTTACCCAACAACTGACCCATCGACTGCACCAAACTTTCTAAGCCACTGTTACCTCTGCGGTCTTGCAGTTGAAAGACGAAGCCACCAAAGTTGCCTAAACCCTGAATTGGCGGTGGATTCACAGGAAAAACCCTGGCTTCTGGAATTGCCAACAACTTCCCTTGCAAGCTGCCAATAATCGCTTGTACTGATTGATTGGGTCTTGAACGTTCTGCCCAAGGTTTTAAAGTTGTAAAGATGATGCCACTATTGGCGGTACTACCACTAAAACCAAATCCTCCCACGGCGAAAGTCCCTAGTACTTCTGGAACTTGCAGGATTTCTTTTTCTACCTGTGCCATGACATCGCTGGTATATTGCAGCGAAACGCCTTGGGGGCCTTGAATAATTGTGAGGAAGTAGCCTTCATCTTCGTCTGGGAGAAAGGCTGTAGGTACTGTGGTGTAGAGCCAAGCAGTCATACCCAAGGAGACAATAAACAACCCAATTACGACGCTTTTAAATCGTGTGAGAAAGGTAAGCGATCGCTCATAGCTTGACCTGACCCATTCTAGAAACCGATTAATCAGGTCAAACAACCAGGCAATCCACCTGGGAGGTCTTTGTTCTTGACGCAGTAGCACGCCACACAAAGAAGGTGTTAAGGTCAAAGCCAAAAAAGTCGAAATCGCAATGGAAAAGGCGATCGTTAGCGCAAATTGCCGATAAAGTGCGCCTGTAGTTCCCGGAAAAAACGCCACTGGCACAAACACTGCCATCAACACTAGTGAAGTGGCAATAACCGCGCCAAATAGTTCCGCCATTGATTCACTAGCGGCTCGGCGAGGATTTATACCTTTATCCTGAATAAAACGGCTGATTTGTTCCACCACGACGATCGCATCGTCTACCACCATCCCCGATGCTAAAGTTAGACCAAACAAAGTCAAACTATTAATGGAAAAGTTAAAAATTTTGATGAAGGCAAATGTCCCAATCAGTGCCAGGGGAATAGTTAGTGCGGGAATTAAAGTGGTTCGCCAATCCTGCAAGAACACAAAAATTACAATCACCACCAACACCACCGCTTCAATCAGAGTCTTGATCACTTCTGCCAAAGACTCTTCTACAAAGGATGTTGTGTCAAAAGCTACTTGATATCGCATCCCTGGCGGAAAATTCGGAGCCAATCGCGCTATTTCGGCTTTGACTCCTCTAGCTACATCCAAGGCATTACTGCCAGGAACCTGATAAATCCCTAAACCGACAGCATCGTTGCCACGAAATCGTAGAAATGAACTGTAGTTTTCTGCACCCAGTTCGGCTCTACCTACATCTTTGAGCTTAACTAAGGTGCCATCCTCTTGAGTTCTGAGGACAATTTCTTCAAATTCTGATGGTTCTGCTAATCGGCTGACAGCACGTACATCAAGTTGATACCTTTGTCCTTCAGGAGCCGGTTCTTGTCCAATTCTCCCTGCACCGACTTGCAAATTTTGTTCAGATAAAGCATCGGCTACATCCTGAGTTGTTAGTCCGCGACTAGCAAGGCGACTCGGATCTAACCACAGGCGCATTGCATAGCGACGTTCGCCAAAAATCCGTGCGTCACTTACACCTTTGACTCTTTTTAAAGCATCCGCTAAATAAAGGTCAGCATAGTTGCTTAAAAATATATTGTCGTACTCTTTATTTTCAGCATATAAACCAATTGCTAAGAGAATATTGCTTGACTGTTTTGATACCTGCACTCCCGTGCGTTGTACACTCTCTGGTAGTTGTGGTTGAGCAACAGAAACACGATTTTGCACATCCACAGCGGCAATATCTTTGTCTCGTGAAGAATCAAAGGTGGCTGTAATGGTACTCGTACCATCGTTACTGCTGCTGGAAGTGAGATATCTTAGTCCTTCAATCCCGTTGATTTGCCTTTCTAAGATATTTGTCACTCCGCTTTCTACGACTTCTGCACTAGCTCCGCTGTAGTTGGAAGTCACACTGATTTGGGTAGGACTAATTTCTGGGAACCTAGCGATCGGCAGTGTAGGAATACTGATTAATCCTATTAGAAGGATGACGATCGCACAGACCGACGCAAAGATTGGCCGCTTAATAAAGAAGTCAACAAACATAGTTTAAAAATTGGGACTTGGGCATTTGGCGTTGGGTATGGGGCATGGGGCATTGGGCATTGGTGCAAGGGAAAAGCTTGTCGCCACTGCGCCACCTGCCCCCAATTTCCCCCTGCACTCTCATATTCAACTAAGGCCTC
>NZ_JAWJTF010000344.1:0-2017 GCF_048836525.1 Nostoc sp. CALU 546 | reverse complement strand
CCTAATCAAGCCAAAAATATTCTCAAAACAGAGTATGAAAAGCTGAAGTTAGACATCTTACAAAATTTAGCCATACATCAAAAAAATGAGAAAGAAAGCTTAAGAAATTGGATGAATAAATTTTTGGAGATTTTTTTTAAGTTTGTATTACGTTATTGAAAGCTTGCCATCAAAATCTTTACCTCTATTCCCTAAAAGCCTTCTCTTAATTATGTGTGTATTGCTAACTTTAAATGTACTCAGCAATGGAGGTTAATAAAGTGAATCAGAGCTTATTTACATCTCCAAATAGTACGGGCTTGCTTGCCAATCGTTATCAAATCAAGCAGTTAATTGGTAGCGGTGGTATGGGTGAAGTTTTTTTAGCAAATGATATTTTGTTAGGAGGAATACCAGTTGCTATCAAGTTTTTGACTCAAACTGTTGTCGATACCAAGATGCAACAAGACTTTGCTCGTGAAGCTTTAATGAGTGCAGCTTTAAGTCAAAAGAGCATACACATAGTACGGGCGTATGATTATGGTGTGAATGAGAAAGGTAAACCATACTACGTCATGGAATATTTATGTGGCAAGAGTTTAAAGGATTTAATTCCGCTATCTCTGCCCATCTTTTTAACTATCTCTCGGCAAATTTGTTTAGGGTTAGAATCCGCTCATCAAGGTATTAATATTGATGGCAAAATTTGTCCCTTGGTTCATAGAGATATAAAACCTGCCAATATATTAGTTATTCCCGATCCGATATTGGGTCAGTTAGTTAAAATTCTCGATTTTGGGATTGCTAGATTTTTAAATTATGCATCAACAGCTAGTACAAGTAGGGGATTTAATGGCACTTTACCCTACTGTTCTCCAGAACAACTAGATGGGGAAAAATTAGATAGTCGATCTGATATTTATAGCCTCGGTGTGATGATGTTTGAGATGCTCACAGGGAAAAAACCTTGGCAACCAGAAACAGACTATTTTGGTGCTTGGTATAAAGCACATCACTTTGAACAACCAAAAGCGATCGCAGATGTTAAACCCTCTCTTAAATTACCTCAAAAACTAAATAATTTAATCATGTCTTGTCTTGCTAAAAAAGCAAGCGATCGCCCACAAAATATCGCTCAAGTTTTGCAAGTCTTAAATACTTTAGAACAGTCTAGTTGTCCCAGCTTACCTACAACTTTAGGCTCTAATTCTATCCTTAGCCGTCCCTTAGATTCTGGATTACCAATCACAGTAGAACAAAGTTATCGGCAACTTTTGTGGCCTCAAAATAAACCAATTCAAGAAATTGTTTTTCCTCAGCTTCTAGATACCCCACAAGGATCTATGACAGCGCTATGGTTGATGTTGTCTAAACAAGAAATCAAAAACTATGCGGTTTCTAGCCGTTACAACCAGTTTATCTTTATGACATCCCCTCACCCAATGCTATTGTGGGTAACTGTACTCTACAATCGGCAATTGGCTCCTAAGTGGCTACCGTGCTACTTAGATATGCAAAATCCCCAAAATCTTCGGTTGGTAAGTTTACTGGCTGAAAATGAGCAGTATCCGTTGATTTTCTTTACTCTGGAAGCGCCAAATTCTTGCATCAAAGTTCTTAGCAGTCGCATCGAGCCAACTCAGCGGCAAATGTTGCAAACCTGGGTGCAACAGAGTCATAGTCTACCACCCACTTCTCAACCCCAGTTGAGCAAACAGCTATTAAAGCAGCAGTATAAACAAATGCAATGCCGAATATTGCAGCATCTCGAATCAGAACCACAGGTTGTATTATCAAGGTTTTAACGAAAAATTTCCACCTTGGAGAGATGAGACAAAAATAATTTCTAATTTCCAACTCCAAAACACTTGACAAGTAAAAAAAAAATAGTGATAATAGCAAAGTTGCCAAACAAGGGACTGTAGTTCAATTGGTTAGAGCACCGCCCTGTCACGGCGGAAGTTGCGGGTTCGAGCCCCGTCAGTCCCGTTCTAAATTTATGAGTAGTGAATCACCGGAGTTAAGTTCGGTGATTTTG
>NZ_JAWJTF010000205.1:0-4377 GCF_048836525.1 Nostoc sp. CALU 546 | reverse complement strand
CGCCCGACGCAGCAAGTCAGCTTGTCCTAAAGAATATCCCGCCATATCTTGAGCAATTTTCATGATTTGCTCTTGATAGACCATAATTCCATAGGTTTCGTCTAATATTGGTTCCAGAATGGTATGTTGATAATCAATTTTTTCTCGACCATGTTTGCGGTTGATAAATTTAGGTATCAGTCCCGCATCTAATGGGCCCGGTCGATAAAGTGCCAAAATTGAAGAAATATCTTCTATATTAGAAGGTTTCAAATCTCGCACGATCTGACGCATCCCGGAAGATTCTAATTGAAATATTCCTTCTAACTCACCTGCTTCTAATAATTCATAAGTTTTTTGGACATCTTTTGGCAAAGCACTATGTTCACCTTTAGCTAATATCCTCTGGGCTTTTCTTTCCTGGCGGGGAATTTCATCAGGATCGACCCGATATCCTCTCGTTTCTTGAATCAAATCCACAGTTTTTTGAATTAGCGTCAGGTTCCGCAAACCCAGAAAATCCATTTTCAACAAACCCATTGATTCCAAGTCTTCCATGAAATATTGGGTAATTACAGAACCGTCATTATTCTTTTGTAACGGCACAATTTCATCAAGTGGGTCGGCAGAAATTACCACACCTGCTGCATGAACACCAAAAGTTTTGTTAGTTCCTTCAATTCGCATTGCCATATCAAGCCAATGGCGAACATGGGGTTCTTTATCATATTTCTCTTTAAACTCTGGTTCTGGAGTTTTATCAGAAACCATAACCTTGAGTTTCGTTGGTTTACCCCGCACCACAGGAATCATTTTCGCCATTTTGTCAGCTTCCCCGTATGGAATATTCAACACTCTGGCGACATCTTTCAAAACCGCTTTAGAAGTTAGACGGTTAAAAGTAATAATTTGAGCAACTCTATCTGCACCATATTTTTCAGTTACATATTCAATAACTTTATCCCGTTGTTCAATACAGAAATCCGTATCAATATCAGGCATGGATTTCCGTTCTGGGTTCAAAAAACGCTCGAATAGTAACCCATGATGTACAGGATCAATATTAGTGATTCGCATTGCATAAGCAACTAATGAACCAGCCGCCGAACCCCGACCTGGCCCCACAGGAATATTATTATCTCTAGCAAATTTGATGTAGTCCCATACAACTAAAAAGTATTTGGAAAAACCCATCTGCTGAATCATTTTCAGTTCGTATTCCAATCTTTCTTTATAGACGGAATCGACTTCCTGGCGAGATTTGCGATTTAAGCGTTCTAAAAGTCCGCTCCATGCAACATCTTCGGCGTAAGTGTCAGCAGTATGACCAGAAGGAATGGGGGGTGTAGGAATCTGAGGCTCACCCATGATATGGTAAGGCTCGACTTTATCGGCGACTTCTTCGGTAGTTGCGATCGCTTCGGCAATTACATCATCCGGTAAATGGTCACGAAATAGCTGCCGCATCTCCTCACCAGATTTGAGATACTCCGTACCGCTGTAACGCATCCGCTTATCTTCAACAATTAATTTGCCAGTTTGAATACATAGCAAAGCGTCGTGGGCTTCAACGTCAAAACAAGATATAAAATGTGAATCATTAGTGGCAATGATTTTAATGCCTAGTTCCCGCGCAATTTTGACTATTTCAACATTCACAATCCGGTCTTCTTGGGAACCGTGGTCTTGAATTTCTAGATAATAATCATCACCAAATACATCTTTATACCACTGAGCAACTTTCCGCGCGGCATCTGGTCTATTACTGAGAATCGCTTGGGGGACTTCTCCACCCAAACAAGCGCTGGTGACGATCAAGCCTTCATGATATTCTTTTAATAAATCTTTATTAATACAAGGACGAGAAAAAATTCCTTTACCTTGAACACCTTTGAGGTGAGAAATTGTGGTTAATTTGACTAAATTTTTGTAACCTTTGGTATTTTTAGCTAAAACTACTTGATGATATTTGGGGCGGCGTTCTTGTTTCTCGATATCGCCGTTAATTACATACATTTCATTGCCGATAATCGGCTTAATATTTTGACTCCGGCAAATTTTGATCAGTTCAACGGCTCCATACATGACACCATGATCGGTAAGAGCGATCGCTTTCATTCCCAGTGCGATCGCTTGATTCACTAACTCTGGTAGCTGACTTGCCCCATCGAGCAAACTGTAGTCACTGTGAATATGTAACGGGACAAAGGACATAAGCATCTCCAACCACAAGCCAAGATACCTCTAGGGGCCTACCTTGTGGTATACCCTTTCGAGCTAGATTTTGCAAACCAACGGAATCTTAGATTAACAGTTTTTACCCAAAATTAAAGCTGTTCTTTTTCCGAAATTGTCACTATCATTAGTGTTGTTTTAACAGTTACAGCAGTTAACCAGTATTTAACTAATGAGTCAAACAGAGAGTACTACTTCGCCTGCAACCAAAACTCGCCCTTGGTGGCAGCGTATCCCTCTCACGTTGCAAATTCTCATCGCCTTAGTAGTGGCAGTCAGTGTCGGAATTGCCCTTGGTGCAGGGAATCCCAATCCCAGCAATGCTTCCTTAATCAATAATTTAGCAATTCCGGCGGAATTGGTGCTAAAGGCTCTCCGCGCCTTGGCTACACCCCTAATTCTGGTAGCAGTGCTGCATACTTTGATGACTACCAACATCCCTGGGACAGCCGGACGGCGGCTGGCAGTGCTACTTTTAACCAACACTACCGTAGCTATTTTAGTGGGGCTTTTCGTCGCGAATGTACTACGTCCGGGGACTTGGGGAAATGTAACGACCTCAACAAGTACAGAAATAGCTCCTCAGAGTCTTGACCCTTGGGGAATACTCAAAGATGCTGTCCCGGAGGCTATTCTCAAGCCATTGGTTGATAATAATGTCATCCAACTAATTGTGATTGCTCTAAGTTTTGGCATCGTTCTGCGGGCATTAAAATCTGAACAAATCGCTCAAGGCAAGAATGGATTCCAGCCGATAGAGGATGTCATCGGAATTTTATTTGAAGCGGTAGTCCGCGTCCTCAACTGGGTAATTGCCTTAGTGCCGTTCGCAGTCTTTGGAATTGTTGCTAAAACCGTGGCGATGCAGGGCTTTGCACCATTTAAATCTTTGGCTGCATTTATCGTCGCGGTGTTGTTAGCGCTGGTATTGCAAGCGTGTTACTACCTCACCAGAGTAAAATTTGGTTCTTGGGTACACCCGCTAAAATTTCTAGCTGGCGGTTCTGATGCCTTTTTGACAGCTTTCTCAACTTCTTCCTCGGCGGCAGCAATGCCCATAACCTTTGAAGTTTTGCAAACAAAAGTCGGTTTAAGGGAATCTTCTGCTGCCTTGGGGGCATTAGTCGGGGCAAATTTCAACAATGATGGCACTGCCCTCTATGAAGCAATGTCTGCGTTGTACATTTCCCAACTAATTGGGCAACATCTAAGTCTAGGACAGCAGTTAATTGTCATTCTTACCTCGATTTTTGCATCTGTAGGTGCGGCGAATATTCCCAATGCTGGACTGGTAACGATGACACTGGTCTTCACTTCTGTCGGCTTACCTACCCAGTATATTGCTTTGCTAGTTACTGTAGACTGGTTTCTAGATCGCTGCCGTACCGCGATTAATGTTATGGGAGATATGACTGTCAGTGCTTTACTTGACGGCAAAAAGCCCCATTCTGTAAACGAGGCTTAGTTTGCCGGTTTTTTAGCTCGCTAATGCTGTTGAGGCCCTTTGGCATCACATTCTTTAGTCCAGCAGCGTTCTAGAAGTTGCAGACGCCAGATCAATGCAAAGCGTTGAGGATTCAATACTAATTTAGTATCGTGACTAAATAAGGGCTGGTTCAAATACTGCCAAAGGGGAAATTGGATTTTGGTGTGTTTTGGAGTCATAAGAACAACAAATATTATAAAAGTTTAGTGGCCATAGTTGGCATTTTGTCTAAAAACTGCCTTGATACTCTTTTTCTAGTTAAAGGCTACACTGCGTTTTTACAATTGTCTTGGTGGCAATTGCGGAATTTCAGCAAATGAATTTATATTGTTTCCGCTTTAATACTGAAATTGCACTCACCCCTGACCATTGATGACATCAGCTAAGTTGTCAAAACCATTGATATTATTTTTCAGGTCATTCAGAAAGGTGACTGTGTTCTTGTTGAAGATGATGCTTTGGATGGAGTTGGCTGTAAGGATATCAAAGGCTGTCACTAATTGTAATTGGCTCATTAAATAGGATATTACCCACTGCTGAGAGATTATCTAGTTTTTCCACAGCAAAGTTTTGCAGGATAACTTATTCATCAGCCATTCCTTCAAAAGTGATTTCCAGATTGTTACTATTCATGAGTGAGTAGTAGATTTCGGGCAGTTAGAGGATATTTTAAAAGT
>NZ_JAWJTF010000339.1:0-2083 GCF_048836525.1 Nostoc sp. CALU 546 | reverse complement strand
AGATTTAGCAACATTACAAAAATTGCAGTCAGAATTTTCCCCTGAATTAGCAACTTTACGGGGTCGTGTCGATAGTTTAGAAGCCAGAACAGCCGAAATCAAAGCCAACCAATTCTCAGCAACAACCAAACTCAACGGACTATTAATAGTTGGCGTTCAAGGACGGACTAGCAATCGTGGTGATGTAAATCCTAGAGATGGACAAAAAGATACAGATGATGCAGGGACAAACACTAATGTTATATCCCTCGCGCAACTATATTTAACTAGCCAAATAACTCCCAATAGTTACTTGTTTACAGGTCTTATAGATGGTAAAGGAAGAACTACGCCTAGATTTACCAATAGTGTTTCCCGAAATGACGTTTTACTTGGCTACGAATTTCCTACAGATAGCTTGATTGTAAGTGACCTCAATTTGCATTGGCTGGTGACAGATAAATTAGCAGTAATGGTGGGAACAGAAGGCGTAAGTATGCCAGCTGCTTTCCGAGGCCCAAATCGGGTAGAAAGTGCTGCAACAGGGCCGCTGTCTTATTTTGCCCAAAGAAACCCAATTTTAAATATGGGATACGGTCACGGTGGTATAGCTATTGATTGGCAATTTACTAAACGCGCTAGTTTGCAGGCAATTTATACTAGTTATCAACCAGGAAATCCTGGGACAGCTAGTGGTTTATTTGATGGAACCACCACTACAGGTGTGCAATTACTGCTGACACCAACTGATACTCTCGATTTAAGTTTGTATTACGTTAACAATTACTCTTCTGATGGTTGTTTACTAACCTTTGTTGGCGATGAATGCTTAACTACAGTTAATACCACTACCGGAAGATCAGCACCGCTGCAAACTAACGCCGTGGGTGCGACTGTAACTTGGCAAATTTCTCCCCGCATTAGCGCAGGTGCATGGGGTGGTTATACTAAATCTTATATTCCTGGGCAATCAGGAAATGTAGAAACTACGAATTATATGGTGTTCATGAATTTCCCTGATTTATTTGCTAAAGGTAATTTGGGAGGAATTTATGTTGGTCAACCTCCTAAAATTACCAGTAGCAACTTACCTGTGGGGAATAATGTCCCTGATTTTGTAAATACTGGTTTAGGACGTGCAGGTGGACAACCAGGAACGACCACTCAAATCGAGGCATTTTATCGTTTTCAGCTAACAAATAATATCAGTATTACACCAGGAATAATTCATATCTTAGAGCCTGGTCATACACCAGATAGTGACTCAGTTACTATCGGCATTTTGCGAAGTACTTTTAGTTTTTAATTTTTTGTAAATAAAAAAGGTTTGGCGGTGAGCCAAACCTATATATAAATCCAGTGCATAACAACATCCCGAATTAATTTACTCATTATTCTATTCATAGGGCATCTTCCTATAGGATGTGTGCAAATATCCTGAAACCTGATAAGACATTACTCCAGTATTATTGAATACCTAAAATATAAAATTATCTGCCATAGGTTAGAGGCTATGGCAGATTAATTTAGATGTTAAAATTAGCAAAAAAACTAGCAGTATTTTTATATCCAGAACTTACATTAAAGCGATTTTTCCAACTAGCAAGCAAAATAAAAGACGGGATAAACCATCCCGTCTAAATAGCTTGAAAGTGGAAATACACCTTGAACTGTGGAAAAATAGCACAAATAAAACTCAATAGATTGTAAGGCTAGCAAATAATCTTAACAGAAAATTTTAGTTGAGCTTAGTTTTTTTTAATGTTTTAATTATTTGCATTCTAGCAAATATATCATATTTTGCTTTGAGTGTAATGCCAAAATGCCAAATAATCAGCAATAAAAAAGACGGGCTTTAGCCCGTCCTATGTATAATAAGTAAAAACATCTTGGTAATTTCTGCAATATATCAAAATACTCTAATTACAATGTGCCAAATTGCCAAATACTTAGCAATAGAAGATGAATATTAATTTATCTGTAATTGGATATTTTTATCAGCTATAAATTTTACTATCAACATAAATGAATAGTTATCTAGATTGCCTCCTATTCGGTGTAAACTATCACAGTAAGGTAAGTAAATTTCTTACAAAAGTGCTTT
>NZ_JAWJTF010000403.1:0-1558 GCF_048836525.1 Nostoc sp. CALU 546 | reverse complement strand
AAGGCGCAGACCTGGAAAGTCTGTTTAGGGAAACTTAACGGGGGTTCGAATCCCCCCCTCTCCGTTCTCAAACCTAGTCTCAATATATAGTTTCAACCGGATTTCTACAAATAGTCGGGTTAACTAAAAAGCGCAATATTGCCAAAGATATTCTTAAATTCTCTTGAACAAGCTACGCACAACTTTCCATAGTCAAGCTGTTTATAGATGAACTGATCATGCAAGTTTGTGATTTTTTTTGCTTTGGCGTAATGCACTCTACCAAAACTACTACTGAAAGTAGAAGTTAGAATACACGTGTATCAAGCTTAGGTGGATCTTTGCTGCTTGTGCTGGCGTAATTCCTCTACTATGTAGTCTTCCAGTTCTTGTCTTTCCCTTTTACTGGCATTTCGTTGATAAGTTCTTCCTGTTTCTTGGATAAACTTGCGTTTCTCGCTTGGAGAAGATTTGAGTTTACCTCCAGTTCCTTGGAGCTTTTGCTGTAATTCTTCCCAAGTCTTTTCACCCACACTTTCACCTAGTTTGACCAGTACCTTTGGTAGTAATATTCTGGCCTCTCTTTGAAAATCGTCTTCTGTTTCCAGGGAAGCTAAATCTATATTGCTGAAGTCGATATCGATTTGAAATTTACTCATAGAATTGTGTTTGTTCTTTTAACGATTATTACCACAATCAGGAGAAGATAGGTTTTACTTTTCTGTAAATCCTAGATAGGATACGAAGATAGCATGATTGAGCAGCTAGTAGATGGCAGGTTGTATTGAATTTGTTAACTTAACACTGACAAGTATCGCCAATGCTTTGTGCAAGGGCATTTTCCTGCTTGAACCCATAAAATAAACAATATGGAAGCTTTCGTCACGAATTTGACGACTGTACTTGCGACAGCAGTTGATATCTTCACTGGCATTATCATTGGTATCGCTGTTTTGGAAGCCGTCATTAAGATCCTAGTTTTTTTATTTAGCCGCCGTAAAAAGCTGAACGATGCTAAAGAGGAAATTCGCTTAGGGTTAGGTATGTGGCTGGCTCTTTCCCTTGAGTTTGCACTGGCTGCTGACATTTTACGTAGTACGATCGCTCCAACTTGGGACGAAATTGGTAAACTAGCTGCCATCATTACACTACGAACAATTCTGAATTTCTTTTTGGCAAAAGAAATTGAGCAAGCAAAGACTAAAAAGAACAATATCAAGGATGAATCTTTTTAATTTCTCTGTATGGGCAACAATCATCCAGTTGTTAGGTTCTTTAGCGATCGCTGGTTATGTCATCGCTGCAATCTTTTCTCTAATTCTTAAGTGCAATGTTTACCAGGCAAGGCTTATAGTCGCAGAAGGAATGCTAACTAGTTTGAGCTTTATGGTTGCAGCAACTTTGTTAAAGGCCATTAACCTGCAAACTTGGGGACAAATTCTGATCTTTAGCGCGATTTTATCACTCCGCATCTTTCTAAAGAAGTTATTTGCTTGGGAGAAAATACAAATTTTGACAATTAAATCTCACGTTTGATGAGTCAAACAAGTTTTTACAAATGATTTAAGATTGCTATAGG
>NZ_JAWJTF010000401.1:0-1587 GCF_048836525.1 Nostoc sp. CALU 546 | reverse complement strand
ATTCCAGCAATGAGAGAGGGCTATGAGGCTTATTATATCTGCATCCTAGTCCTTTTTATAGCCCCGCGAGGTCAGAAGCCCATCGGTTTAATAGCCTTGATGGTGCTAGTAACAATATCAATAACTTTAGCTATTTCTGATAAAAAACCTCCAAAATTCTCATTCTTAATCTTTTTAGCAGCTTCTTGTAGGCTATTTGTGGCACTCAGAATTTGTGAGTAAGAACTATTAACATCGTTATTGAGTATAGAACCTAGTTTTACCCCATCGATCAAACCCTGTAGTTCAATTGCTTTGGTTTCCAACTTGCCCCATTCATCTTTTGCCTGTGTAAATTTTGTGCGATCAATTCTCCCATCGTCACGAGCTTTGCCAGCCTCTTCACTGAGAAATTTAATTGTATTAGTTAGTTGATCATGAATCTCTTTTAAATGATCTATATTTAGTTCAGTAGTCATAAGTCCTCTTTCTTTTATTTACAAACGGTTGACTTGATAATTAATCTTGAATCTCATTAAATAGAGGAGTAACTTTGTCAATGTATTCCTTGGTTACTTTCTTGGCTTGCTTTAACTCTGATGTGGTAATTTCTTGATTCCAAACATCATATTTTTTATCGGTATTTTGAAAACTTAGGCTTTCCTTTTTAGAGCGATATTTATTGCATTTTTGAATTTGGTCTGATGAGAGTTCTTCCCGATCTTTATTGAAAATACGCTTCAATTGGCGGTGAAATTCTGCGGTATAACGAATAGCAGCTACGTAGGCTGATCCCTGTTTTTTACGTTCAATTACCTTGGTAATTTCTGCTCGTTCTTCTGCCTCTAATAAAGTCTGTTGTGTCTGAAGTGCGTTAAAATCTTGTAGATCATCTTCTGGGTTTGATAATTTTAGTAATCTTATATTGACCTCACTTATGTAGAAACCATAATTTTCATGAATCTGCGTAATTTCGTCGTTGAGCAAAGACTTTACATAAGATGACTCAATGAAATCGGACAGTTCAGTAGAATATTTCTGAATATCTTGATCTGTGCAAACAATAGCAACTTTCAAGTTATCTCGCCGAAAATCTGTAACTAGAAGATTAGTAATAAAGTCAGCAATTTTAACCCCTGCTGTGCGAGCATTTTCATCAATATTAAGCTTTCCTAAACCGTCTGAAATTTTATTTAACTGAGGAGTAAAGCCGTTATCATTTTCAGTGGCTAAATTTCCAACTGCCGCAACATAGTTGACTAAAACACTGCCAGCTATTTCAGTATTTTGTGAATTCGGAAGGTAAATTTCGTCGCATTTATCCAAACGATCTTTGCTATTTATTCTACTTTGCTGTGTTCCCAAAGCTTCCCAGGTTGCGGATCGGGCGCAGGAAGCATAAATATCAGCCGATATTGTTTCGTTGGCAATTGCTAAAGATTGGGATAAATCACCAAATGATTTCGCTTCTGATAAGTCTTCTTTTTGGCAACTGCCAAGGATAAATGAAAAGGGAATTAAAGCAAGTAAAACTTTAACTTTAGGTTTCATAAATTGTTAATTAGATACTTTTCTTAAAATTAATTATGACTTGCTACTGCTACATTA
>NZ_JAWJTF010000108.1:10295-34027 GCF_048836525.1 Nostoc sp. CALU 546 | reverse complement strand
AGATCCTACTCTTCCACAACGAACCTACTGCAATTAAAAAGTATAGAGGTCTTAACTCTATCCTATTTGAAAGAGTTTTAGACCTCTGATATTTTTGGTATAGCGGTTCTGGAAAGCGTGAAGGACAATTTTGACCTCACTTCCATTCCCCCCTCTTAAAAGGCTACGGTGTACACACAAGTCCTAAAAACCTAGCTTGATAAGACTTTTCTCGTTCCCAGTCTCCGACTGGAAATGCATTCATTGAGTCTCTGACTCAATGCCAGATTGGAGGCAGAGCCTCCACCAGGAGCATTCCCATGTAGAACATGGGAACGAGATAAAAACGAGATAAACGAGAGAAGAATGGAAAATCAAGCTTTTTTCGACTTGTGTGTACACCGTAGCTTTCCAAGGGGGGATTAAGGGGGGTAATTTGACTTGTGTATACACCGTAGCCTTAAAAAGGGGGGAACCGGAATCAAAGTCCCCCTTTTTAAGGGGGATTTAGGGGGATCTAAAACCTTTTGTTACCGACAAGAGGACTTTTAAAACATCCTCTTAGGTTTAGCTTTTATTTCACCTTATTTCCAGAACTTGTGAATGCAAACGCAGTCATTCCATTGGAGGGTGGTTGGATTAGAGCTTCAGCATCTTTAGAATCTGATTACCCTCTCGCTATGCCAGGAGAGAGTGTAACATACTTTCCTGAGATAAAATTTTTTGGGACTTGGGGTAATCGATTTGGACTTAGCATCACCAGTGGAGATAGTGGTACATGGTTTTTTCAATCTCTCAAGCCAGGTAATTATCAGTTCCGATTTATCTATAACAGTCCAAATGAAAAGGTAACAATATACGGTTCTGTAAGTAGAGATATGAGCTTAATAGAAGGTATTTGGACGGGTGAAGTATTAACTCCATTTGTGGAATTACATTTAGCCCAGCTTTGAAGTAAAACCTTGTCGCAGATCATCGCCTAAAAATTCCAGCTTATCTAATTATCTGATTCACAACAGATGCACTCTGAATACGCCATTTACCTCGTTGTCGAATCAAATCGTACCGAACTCGCAAATTATCGTTAGAAGAGGTTTTGAACTGACCATTTTCATATAACTGCGTCACTTCTCTAACCGTAGCTTCCACTGCGGCACGATCTGCAAATAAATCAATTCTCTCAACAGATTCCACCTTCAGACTATGCTCGTACTTCCGGTATCGGTTGTCTGACCTATCCTGTTGAGCAATCAGCCGCCATTGAGACAAAGCTGAACCAGTTAAAATCTGCTCTAAATTATTAATCTCATGATTCGGCCCTAAAGCTGCGGCTTTGGTAGATAGCCAAGTGCGAATCACTTCCTCTGCCGCTACATTTGTTAAAGACCCATCTAATACTTGTGGTTTATCATTTCGAGGAGGGATAAATACTGGTGGTTGATTTATTTCTACAAACAACCGTGAAATAGGTGAAGGTGGTTTGGGGAAAAACAGATTTTTTAACCATCCAAAAGTTGCTGTTGCTAATACCCCGAAAACTAATATACTCACTAAAGAAATAAACACTCTCCATACCAGCCGTGTTTTACCTTCGATGGTGTTAGGAAAAGTTCGCCGTCGCCGGGGACGACGAGAATGAGGACGATTATCTGGTAAACGCTCTCGGCTAGCAGATGGAGTAGGTTTTCTCCGCCTACGCTTTTGGTTATGACCGGGTGCAGCAGTCTTAGCTGAACCGTTCAAATGCTGATTAGAGCCTCTACTCATCCTTTCAGCAGCAGGAATCTCTGATTTTATACTTCCAGATGAATTCCAGATGGGTGGTGAGATATTTGAATATTCGGGTGTTTCTTTTGTTGGTGTTTCTGGCAAATCTAAGTCAGGTGTTCTGCTGTGATTAAATTGTGCTGAGGTCTTAGTTGAATTGTTGTGGAAATGGGGCTTATTTGTCTGGGTTTTGTGAAAATACTGGGGGTTAATTACAGCCCATTCATTAGTTGTTTCTGCATCCGTCGGCAGTGCTTCTAAATAAGCTTGTACCTGTTGGTTAGCAAAATAATCTTTTAGGAAAGCTTGCTGGTTCGCTAAATCTCGAAAATGGGGAAATACTTCGTGTTGCAACCACTGTTCTGCATATAGACACAGCCCTGGTAACAAATCTGGAGAGTCTTGAGATTTTTCCCGAATAAAAGCTAAAGCTTCGTACTCCTGACTAAGTTCTAAAACACGAGTCGCTTCTTCAGTTTGTCCCAAGAGTAATGCACATAGCGACTGTTCTAAATGTACATCTTGGCGTTTACCCAGACGGATGAGCATTTGCCTTGCTTGACGAATCAAAGCAGGTTGCCGTTGAGCAAATCCCCGCGCTATTAAGGCATAAACAGCCAAGTAAGTGGCAACAGCAGAATTGCGTTTGCTTTGGGCTTCAAATAACTTGTGCTGCTCTGCAACTGTTAAATGGTTGCGTAACTGCTGAATAAATCGCAGAAAATCATCTATGTTTAAACCAGAGTCATCATTGTTCGTGCCATCAATCCCGCCACGATCTTCTAAGAGGTTTTGTAATAATTCCAAGCCTTGGCTTCGTTCGGCAGTTTTTTCTTGAGGTAGTGCCAACAACTCCAAAATTCGATATGGTCGTAATTTGTAAAGATCCGCCTGAATTTCTGCCTGGACACTGGCGAACAATCCTTCGCGCACTAGCAGTTCTTGACCAGTTTCTAGGGATATAGCGGCATTTTCGTAGTGACCTTGCTGCCACTGTTCGCGACCTAATTCTAGACAAGCAAGGGCGACAGTGAGAACGACATCAGGATGTTCAGCACTTTCGTGTATTTCTTCGTCTGCTAAATTATTACCTTTTCTTGAACTTGTAGCACCGTTTTTATTTACTAGGTACGGACGACCTAGTTTCAATACAAGTTCGTATTCTCCTAACTCTTGCAAAATTAATAAAGCGCCAACTAATTCGTCTTGGGTAATTTCAATACCTAGACTCTGGGTGTCACTACCCCTTTTGGTGCTTTCTGGTGGACGATTTTCCAGTGCTACTGCGGCAGCAGCAAGGTTATCAGGGTCATAGGCGTGGGCAAGATAGAGATGATCGTAGGTACTGCGTTGTTTTGGATCTGATAAAACCACGTAAGCTTCTTCTATGAGTTGTTTACGAGAAGAAATTGCTGCATGAGAATACTCACGTCGCGGCAGTTGTACAATGCGATCGCTGTATGCCTGTCGCAATTGTTCTTCACTTGCCGCTAACGGTAGTCCTAAAATTCGGTAGTAATCTAGCGGAATTCGCACAGCCTACTTCCCCTGCACCGTGATCAACATAATTCACCTAGAGCTTTCCAGGCCTGTAAAACCGTGCCATTAAAAATGCCGTGTAGAATTTACTCTACAAGTGTATATTGCAATAACTTGTTTTGTACCTTCCCGAAATTTTGAGTCACATTCTAGTACTAATTTTTTGCTTTCGCCTAGAAAGCCTCAATTGTTTGTCTTAATTCTTAGTATTTTTGTTTAACACGACCATTATCAGCCTTCGATACCACAAACCACAACTACCGCTTTTAATCACGGCATAATTGTTGTGGTTGCAAGAATCTATTGATGATTGATTTTTTCGGGACTTTCTCAGTAAGCGGTAATAAAAATACTACTATTGAGAGTTGACCCTGATAACAGGAGAAGAAAATCATATCATAATTTACCTTCAATTACAATTACCTATTTGGGTATATAGACTTTTGCTTCCTTTTTTTTAAATTGTTAATGGATATGCAGAAAGCAATCTATCTTGATTGCTAGTCTATGGAGGGGAATGGTGAGAGAAAAACCCAAAGCGACATATATTGTCGTTAGAGTCAAATCCTCACGGGGCATGGGCTGAAAAGTTAAAAATCAAAAATTAAAAATTCAGCTGTTCCCTAAGACCCTTTTTTGGTGCATAAATAAAGTTTGATTGTTGAGTCTTACAAACGCTAGCCTGTTAAAAGCTGAGGTGTTATCAGACCAACTTATTTAAGACCGTAACTTTAAGTTGTACAACAGGGATACTCAAAAATAATGGTTCAAGAGCGTACTTTACCCACTTTTAATCCTGCTACTACGCACATTACTAAAGAAGAAGGGTTACGGTTGTATGAGGACATGGTACTAGGGCGCTTGTTTGAAGACAAGTGCGCTGAAATGTACTACAGGGGCAAAATGTTTGGTTTTGTCCATTTGTACAACGGTCAAGAAGCCGTTTGCAGTGGTGTTGTACAGTCAATGCGACCGGGTGAAGATTATGTTTGTAGTACCTACCGCGACCACGTTCATGCTCTGAGTGCGGGTGTACCAGCAAGAGAGGTAATGGCAGAATTATTTGGCAAAGCCACAGGTTGCAGCAAAGGGCGCGGTGGTTCCATGCACATGTTTTCTGCCGAACATCGTTTGCTTGGTGGCTATGCTTTTGTGGCTGAGGGAATTCCTGTAGCAGCTGGAGCGGCTTTTCAAAGCAAATATCGCCGCGAAGTGCTGGGAGATAAAAACGCTGACCAAGTGACAGCTTGCTTCTTTGGCGACGGTGCAGCTAACAATGGTCAGTTTTTTGAGACGCTAAATATGGCAGCTTTATGGAAACTACCAATTCTGTTTGTCGTCGAAAATAATAAGTGGGCCATTGGGATGTCTCACGAACGAGCCACTTCCCAGCCAGAGATTTATAAAAAAGCCAGTGTGTTTAACATGGTGGGCGTGGAAGTAGATGGAATGGATGTACTAGCAGTCCGAGCCGTGGCCCAAGAAGCTGTAGCCCGTGCCCGTGCAGGTGAAGGCCCAACATTAATTGAGGCACTTACATACCGCTTCCGGGGTCACTCCTTGGCAGACCCAGATGAAATGCGAAGCAAAGCGGAGAAAGAATTTTGGTTCGCCCGTGACCCAATTAAGAAGTTGGCAGCTTATTTGGTGGAGCAAAATCTGGCGGATGAGGGAGAAATCAAAGCAATTGATCGTAAAATTCAGGATGTAATCGACGAGGCAGTTAAATTCGCCGAAAGCAGCCCTGAACCAGACCCCAGTGAGTTATATCGTTTCGTGTTTGCAGAAGACGAGTAAATTTTGGGGACTGAGGACTGGGTACTGGGGACTGGGAAAGAGTTATTTTAATCCCTAGTCCCCAATCCCCAATCCCCAATCCCCAATCCCTAATCCCAGGACTAAAATTTGTGTTTAGCATTGCAGTTCAACAGCAACAGTACAAGACTTATATTCTTTCTGATGAAGCCGCTGGTTCTCAGTTGGAAGTCGTACCAGAACGCGGCGGTATCATCACCCGTTGGCGCATTCAAGGGCAAGAAATTTTCTATCTGGACACTGAACGCTTTACTCATCCTGATTTGAGTGTCAGAGGTGGAAATCCAATTTTATTTCCTATTTGTGGCAATCTACCAGAGAATACTTACACTCACAACGGGCAACAATATACTCTCAAACAACACGGTTTTGCTCGTGAATTGCCGTGGAAAGTAACAGAACAAGAAACTGGAGATAAAGCTTGTCTCACTGTTGTTCTTGATAGCAATGAGCAAACTAAGGCAGTTTATCCTTTTGATTTTCAACTGGCTTTCACCTATGAACTTCAAGGTAATACTCTAGAAGTCCGCCAGCAGTATAAAAACTTATCATCTACACCAATGCCTTTTTCGGCTGGTTTCCATCCTTACTTTTTGTGTGGTGATAAAACTCAGCTAGAGGTTGAAATTCCCTCTAAGCAGTATCAAGATAATCAAACTAAGGAAATTCACTCTTTTGACGGCAATTTTGACTTTAGTCGTGATGAAATTGATTTTGCCTTTGGACAGCTAACGAGTCAATCGGCTACTGCGATAGATCGCAGCCGGAAGTTAAAACTCACCTTGGATTATGATGATTTCTCTACCTACCTGGTATTTTGGACAGTCAAAAGCAAAGAATTCTACTGTCTAGAACCGTGGAGTGCCACCCGTAACTCCCTCAATACTGGTGATAACCTGACTGTGTTAGCACCAGGAGCTAGCCACACAGCATCTATAAGGTTGACTGCTAATTTTTTCTAAACCCCTTTACATATCTACAGATGTTTATGCTATGATGGCAAAGTTGCGAAATGCAGCGAAAGGGTCGCTAACTCAACGGTAGAGTACTCGGCTTTTAACCGATTAGTTCCGGGTTCGAATCCCGGGCGACCCATATATAAAGTTTAAGAAAAACTTGCCTCTGTTTTTGAGATGAAAGCAGAGGCAATTTTTGTGAATGCGATCGCTCTGGAGAATCAAAAATTTTTGGATGAGCGATCGCTGTTGGTGAAAATCAAAAAAAATTGCGGATTCATGGAAATTAACTAAGTTTGATTTTTAATCAGTCATTCTATGGAGAATTCAGTGCGGGTTGAAAGTGAATAAATGAGTCTGAACTTTTTAACTGGAAGTATAGCCGTAGTCATATAGGGTAGGACAGCGTTGATTGCTCAATCAGAATTCCCTTCTGCCTTTCTTGATAATTCGCCTCGCAGAACAGTTACCGCTTGTCCGGCGAGAAAGACGCGATCGCCGCCGTCATAATACACCTTCACCACCCCACCGCGCTTGGATGCCTGATAAGCCAATAGCTCATTTTTGTGCAAGCGATCGCGCCAGAAGGGAGCGAGACAGCAATGAGTCGCCCCAGTTACAGGGTCTTCATCAATCCCTAAACCCGGTGCAAATAAGCGAGAGACGAAATCATATTGAGAATCAGGGTTGGTGAGGCTGGTGACAATGATTTCAGAAATAGGCAACGTTTTTAGTATTTGGAAATTTGGCCGAATTTGCCGTACCAAATCTTCAGATGCTAATTCCACTAAATAGCCAAAGGAATTTAAGAAAACAGATTTGTAAGGTACACCCAAAGCAGCCTTGAGTTCTCGCGGGGCGACTGTTTCTTGTGAGTGATTCACAGGAAAATCTAACTCAATCCAGTCACCTTGCAACTTAGCAATCAGCACTCCACTTTTAGTGTAGAAACGTGCAACTTCATTCTGTGATAAATACCCCTCTGACCAAAGCACATGGGCACTAGCTAAAGTTGCATGACCACAAAGCGGTACTTCCACCGTGGGCGTAAACCAACGTAGATTAAAACCATCATCCTGTTTAACTAGAAAAGCCGTCTCTGATAAATTCATCTCCTGCGCCACATTCTGCATCCAGCCTTCATCTTGGGGAGTAGGCAAAACACAAACAGCAGCAGGATTACCTGCAAAAGGTGTATTGGTAAAAGCATCAACCTGAGTAATGGTTTGTCCCATTAGAGTCACCTTGAAAGTTAGACAGTAATACATTTATCAGCAATGCGTTAAAGATTTATGCCGACCGTTGCAATTCTTCTGAGGCTGCGGATCATTCCTAGGGGCGTACAGCCGTGTTACATCCAAACGAGAACCGCCATATACAAGACCTCTTGCAAAAGTGCTTTTTGCAAGAGGGGGAAAAGGGTAAAGGTTAAAGGGGAAGGGGGCAATACAGAACTTTTTACCCTTCCCCCTTTCCCCCGCCCCTTATCCCCAGAGGGGGCCCCACCTTCCTTTCAAGGGTAGGTATTTAAAAATCAGGCAGTAGAGAGGGTGATTTGAGAGACATGGAGTTGTGGAGTCAAGGAAGGCCAAGGTTCAGGGAAAAAGCTACCTTGAGGTAGGGGAAGACGATTAAGAACGGCAGCCTTAATCACTAAAAATCCACGACGGAAACATGAGAGACAACGATGGAAGACACTATTTTTCAAATTGCGTCGTGCAACGTGGGTTTGTGGTAATTCGTCTAAACTACTAATAGGCAAATTGGCATCAATAGCACCTCCAACACTAACCTGCCATAAAGTAGCGATTGCGATCGCTAACCAATGTCTCTCGGCTCGTTTGGTATCTGTCATTTTAGTTTGATGCCAAGCAAAACCACCTCTTTTACCGTCTTTAAATAGACATTCAATCCAAGAGCGCATCGAATACCAACAAGCATCCGCAACTTCGGGTTGTAAATCGGTGAGAATTAACCAAGGTTCGGCATAGCCCTCGTCATGACGGGCTAACAATGTACATTCAATCGGGTTACTTTTGAAACAAGTTACCAATGACTCAAATGACTGACCAACTTCTCGAACAAGAGTATTTAGAGGTAGCCAAGAAACAGTACCTTTAATTTGAAACTGCCCCTGAAGGTTAATCCGCATAAAAGGATGCCAACCACAGTTCAAGATTTGTTGATACAACCACTCAGCATAAAGCCCTCTATCTGTGGTGACAATTACAAACCAATCTGGTGGTACAGTTTTGTCTATATGGCGAAATAATTCTTCCCAGTGAGGTTTCCAACTTCCAGGAATGGTAGCTTCAACTATTTTCCAGGCAATTGGAATTCCACAGCCACGGTAAACAATGCTAATTGCTAATACAGTAAAGCGATCGCTTAAAGTTGAAGCATCTGCTGCCAATGCTAGACGTTTTTCACCTTTAGGCCAAAGACTTAGAATCCAAGATAGTAGTGGACTAAAACAAGATGTCACATCCAATGAAGTTCGACCAGTTTTTGTTTTATCTTCTGCGTCTCGATACCATTCCCGCAGTTGCTGACGTATAGTATTCTCCTTTTTACCCAGTAGTTCTGCTAAAAATACTGAAACCGTTGTCAGTCCACTTGATTGGGTCATTACTATCCCAAAAGTCCACATTGCCAGTACAACAGCTTGAGGTTTTGTGAGATTTGGCATTTTTTCAATTACTTTTCTAGTCCATTCTCTTAATTCCTCGCTTTTTCCTACTTGCATTCACCCTCCTGCACCCGTAGTAATTCTGCTGATAAAAGCTAGATAGTATTTTACCTGCAAAAATACGCCTTTATTAAATACCTACCCTTGAAAGGCCCCACCTTCCCCTTTTCCCGACTTATGCAAGAAGTCTACAGTACCTTATAAATTAGGAATAGAATCTCCAAAAACTGGGATCAATGTCAAAGCAAAAGGGAAACATGACGATAAAAATCTTTAGAAGCATCTTTGTTGCTGTCAACTTGGCGTTAATTTCTGGAGGATTAGTTAGTTGTGCTATTGAAGTACCGCAGCCACTTGCTCCAACTGAGCAACAAAAACCAGTCCTACAACCTAACCAGAATGACGAAGATGACGACGACAAAGATAGCGATCGCAAGAATAATGATCGCAAAAACGATCAAGACGATGACGACGATAAAGACGATAACGACTAAATAAAGGCAAAACTATCACCTTTATCCTTTTCTTTGAGTTTCCATTTATGCTGATCCAACCAACTTCTACTTCCCTTGTCGATACTTTACGTCGCCGTCGGCAACAACTAGCCAACCTCATTAATTTTCCAGTAATTCTGTGGTCAGGTAATAACAGTCCGCGCAACTTTCCTGCAAATCCCTTTCCATTCCGTGCTAGCAGTCATTTTCTCTATTTTGCCGGATTGCCATTATCAAAGGCGGCAATTCGTCTAGAAGCGGGCAAGCTAGAACTATTTATCGATGATCCTTCACCCAGCAGCGCCCTTTGGCATGGAGAAATGCCAAGCCGTGAGGAAATAGCCCTGCATATTGGGGCAGATGTGGCCCGACCAATGGCAGAATTAGAGTCTTGGGTAGAAGATGCTGCCACACTTGCCGTACAAGATGCAACCACTTGGACGCAGCAATCGCAGCTATTAAATAGATGGGTTTTACCACAAAGTCCTCCCCAAGGAATTGACTTGGAGTTAGCTAAGGCGATCGTTTCTCTCCGTCTCACCCACGATGAAGCTGCATTAACCCAGTTACGAAAAGCTGCGGCTGTCACTGTTGAGGCCCACAAAGCTGGGATGGCAGCAACACCTAAAGCCAAGCTAGAAGCAGAAGTTCGTGCAGCAATGGAAGGGGTTATTATTGCCCACAATATGACTACTTCCTACAACAGTATTGTTACTGTTCACGGTGAAGTTTTGCATAACGAGCAGTATCACCACCCTCTACAACCAGGTGACTTACTGCTTGCCGATGTTGGTGCTGAAACTGAGATGGGTTGGGCAGGTGATGTAACTCGCACATGGCCAGTTTCCGGTAAGTTTTCATCTACCCAGAGAGATATTTATAATGTCGTATTAGCAGCCCATGATGCTTGTATTGCCAAAATACACCCTGGTGTAGAGTATGGGGATATTCATTTGCTAGCTGCTACGGTTATAGCTGAAGGTTTAGTAGAGTTAGGCATTTTACAAGGAAATCCCCAAGATTTAGTAGAGATGGATGCCCACGCGCTGTTTTTCCCTCATGGTATCGGTCATCTACTGGGTTTAGATGTCCATGATATGGAAGATTTGGGTGATTTAGCAGGGTATGAAGAGGGACGTGAAAGGAGCGATCGCTTTGGTTTAGGCTACCTTCGTTTAAATCGTCCCCTGCATCCAGGAATGTTAGTCACAATTGAACCTGGTTTTTATCAAGTACCAGCAATTTTAAATGATGCCAATGTCCGTTCAAAATATCAGAATGTGGTGAATTGGCAGCGTTTATCTGAATTTGCTGATGTGCGTGGAATCCGCATCGAAGATGATGTTTTAGTTACGACAGAAGGTAGCGAAGTTTTAACAGATGCATTGCCAAACGATGCTGATACTGTAGAGAATCTAGTTAATGGTTGAATTTACGCTAAATGTTACCCCACCCTAACCCTCCCCTTGCAAAGGGGAGGGAACCGGAGATCCAATTTTCTGCCTTTGCAAGGGAACGGGAGATCCGATTTCCCCCCTTTATAAGGGGGGCTAGGGGGGATCGAATTCTATGCAGCTTCATAAAGAATTGGTATAACATCCTATGCTTACTCTTCAACTCAGCCAAATTCGAGTTCCACCAGGGCAAAGAATAATACTGGAAAATGTGAGTTGGCAAGTATTTGAAGCAATTCTCCACGAGTTAGGAGAACATCGCGGGAGTCGAGTAGCATACAGCCAAGGAACGTTAGAAATTATGGCTCCATTACCAGAACATGAGCGATATAAGGTAATCATCAGAGACTTGGTGAAAGCTTTGTTAGATGAACTCAATCTGAATTGGGAGTCTTTAGGTTCAACTACCTTTAAGCGAAAAGATATAAGTGCAGGTATCGAACCTGATGATTGTTTTTATATTCAAAACTACAAGCTAATGATTGGGAAAGACAAGATCGACCTAACTGTTGACCCTCCTCCTGATTTGGCGATTGAAATTGATGTCACCTCTAAAACCCAAATTAGTACCTACGAAGCGTTAAGAGTACCTGAAATTTGGCGATATGAAAACAAAAACCTAGAAATTAGCTTGCTGCAAGGTGAACAATATATGAAGTCTCTCATTAGCCCCATATTTCCTACTTTTATTATCACAGAACTCATTCCCCGGTTTGTGGAAATGGCACGAACTACAGGAATGAGTTCAGCACTTAGAGTATTTCGACAATCGGTAATAGAATTCGCGGGTATATGACAAACTCTCGTCCACTAAAGTAAAATCAAGGTTTTGCCTGGGTAGACGCGATTTCTAACCGTCAAATTAAAGGCATTCCGCGCTTTACTTAAAGAAGGGGAATTAGTATAGAGTAATTGTGACCGAATTTAATTTACAAATCCAAGAAAATAGCGATGGCTTTGCCAACGCCAAGGGCGAACGCTTATCAACTCCACTTGAGGATGCTTTACCTAGCTTGCTTCCCCTTCAGAGTACGATACACTGCGTCAATACCAAAGGCGATCGCCTTGACCGTTTCCTTTCTCAAGAATTACCTGACTTATCCCGTTCTCGCATCCAACAGTTAATCGAACATGGTAACGTCCAACTTAATGATCGAGTTTGCACATCTAAGAAGATCAACGTCAAGCTAGGCGATCGCATCACTCTGGAAATACCAGAAGCACAACCCCTAGAACTGCTAGCAGAAGATATCCCTTTAGATATTCTCTACGAAGACGACCAGTTACTTATTCTCAACAAACCCGCAGGCTTAGTTGTCCATCCAGCACCCGGTCATCCAGATGGCACTTTGGTAAATGCTTTATTGGCTCACTGTCCCAATTTACCAGGAATTGGCGGAGTTCAGCGTCCAGGAATCGTCCATCGATTGGATAAGGATACAACGGGAGCGATCATGATCGCTAAAACAGATATTGCCCATCATCACCTACAAGCACAACTCAAAGCTAAAACTGCACGGCGAGAATACTTGGGCGTAGTTTACGGTGCGCCAAAAACTGAAAGTGGCACTATAGATTTGCCCATTGGTCGCCATCCCCAAGACCGCAAGAAAATGGCAATTATACCCGTTGAACAAGGCGGACGATCTGCCGTCACTCATTGGCAAATACTAGAACGCCTTGGTAACTTCACCTTGATTCACTTTCAATTAGAAACTGGACGTACTCATCAAATTCGTGTCCACAGCAGCAAAATGGGTCATCCAATTGTCGGCGATCGAGTTTATAGTTCTGGTCATTCAGTGGGAGTAAATTTGCCCGGTCAAGCACTACACGCTTGGCGACTAAAATTACAGCATCCTCTGTCTGGGGAGTTGATTGAGGTGACAGCGACTCCTCCCGCTCACTTTACAAAACTTTTGGAGATGTTAAAAAGACGAACTGTACTTTAAGCTCATCCCACACCTAAAACTAGCCTCATTTTAAAGACATCAAACATTGTTGAAGAAGAATTCAGAAGCCGGAATCGGCTAAACGCCCCGCTACAGCTAACAGGAGTCAGAATGAATGAGTGGGGGATTCAGACACCCATTTATTCAGACACGACGCTCGAATACTCGCTAACGCTACGCTATCGCAGACTCGCTAACGCTGCGAAGCACCGCCAGTCGCACAAAAAACATTGCTGAGTTCTGGCTCCTGACTCCTGAATTCTGTATAAAAAACCATATCCAATGCCCAATGCCCAATGCCCGATTCCCATTAACAACTAGCGTGCATCAGACATGGGATAGAGTCTGTTTCATTTAGTTATATCTAAATAAAACTCCTACATAACCCAAGACTCATGCACGCTATAAAATTATCAAAGCGATGTACTAGCAGCCGCCGACCAAAAATCGTTACTTAATTCCAGTCAGCTGGCGATAAGGTACAGACTTTTCGATATCGATGTTGAATGACGAGATCCTTTGTGGCGCATTGCCAGTTGCATTGACACTTTGTGCCATAGACAGGAATAGAGCTGGATCGCCAGCTTTGGGCTTTTGCTCTTGTGGAAGGAATCTGCGTACTTCGACCTGCCAAATGATTTGGGGGAAACCAAGTTTGGTACGGTGGTAATCTTCGTATCGTGGTGATTTGATGTTGAATGGCAACTCACCCTGAGATTGAGATGGCAGTATCCGACGGCGCTGATAAGGCACTGTGGAGTATCCAAAATTGCTCAGGTACTCTTCAGTGTTGAGCACTTCATCAATAAAGCCTACAATCCCCTTGGTAGCGACTACAATTGACCAAGCGATTTTTTCCCGCTCGCTGTATGGATCGCGTCCTAGAACTCGCTGAATTACTTGCTCAACAAAACGATAATTATTGTTGAGGTCGTAGAAGCTTTTCTTAAAGGTATTGGAAAGCACTAACCCACGAATAAAGTCTCGTACTGTAATTTGTCCATTACGGAGTTGAGACTCTAAATATGTTTCGCGATCGGCAGCAAAGGCATAGAAGAAAATTTGACGATATGCTGCTTCTATCAGATCGCCTAAATCTGACGGAGAAAGTATATTGTCGGTAGTAAAAATCCTGGGCTGTTCATCACCAGGTACTTCATATGCAGCTACACGCTGGTTTTGACTTGAAGGGTTATATTCTAACAGAGGAAGTGGCACTCTAAAGCCTCCATGTTCTTAATTAAAGTTAACAACTTTTAATCACATATTAAGGGAGTAGTTGGATCAGAACTTCAGATTCTGATAAAATTTCACGAAACTTAACTAAGGGTGATTTCAGTATTTGTAGGAGAAAATGATTAGCCTGCTGGATTTAACCCATAGCTAATTAATAAAGAGAGTGGGGCTTCCAGCTTAATGGCTACGTAAATTACTCAAAAAACTTTGTTCACATATTTTAGATTAGAAGATTCAGTTTCACCTTTTTGAATTGAAGCAATAACTTTTAACATTTAGCAAAAGAAATTAATGGCTAATTGGGGATTGGGAATTGGTTATTCTCCTCTGCTCCCCTGCTCCCCTGCCTCCTTCAACGACCTATCCAAAATTCCAAGGGATCTATGGTTGATTTACAGTAAGGCCAGCTACGCAAAGTTGCTTCCATCCCTACCTCCCAGTAGGGTGGTTCCAATCCCAGTCCTAAACATAGATGAGATAGGATGGTAGCAAACTGCTCGTTGTGACCAAAGTCTCCTAGATGGGCATGGGCGTATTCATGGACGACTACACCAAACCAGTCTTGAGGTGCAACTCGACCGACATCTACCAAAATGGTGGTTGGGTTTGTGAGAATGTTGCACAGCCCATCTATGCCGAAGGATTGAGCTATGGGTACTGCAAAAATTTGGATGTGGCGAC
Source organism: Nostoc sp. CALU 546 (assembly GCF_048836525.1). Lineage (NCBI taxonomy): Bacteria > Bacillati > Cyanobacteriota > Cyanophyceae > Nostocales > Nostocaceae > Nostoc > Nostoc sp. CALU 546. Next base: position 19,465 of record NZ_JAWJTF010000108.1, on the reverse strand, counting down.
GCTCTTGGGGATGAAAGCACTCATGACAAACTTCTAGATAGGCATTTATCTGAGCGTTTACGGTGTTAATATTTTCACCGATCCAAGTGCAAATGGGAATGCGATCGCGCAGGTTATCAAACACATCCACCATACCCGGTTCTAGGGCAAGTCCCTGTACCAGACGCAGGTAATCTTGCCCACGAGTAAAAGCATCACTCTGCTTGAGATAATTCACCAGCCCAAAACTGAATAAAACTGTCTTTTTTCCAGAACATCCGGCCCTTGTTTTTCTGTTACTTCTGCTGTGCTGGAAACCTCAACAGAATTATCAATGCGGGTTTCAGAACAAAACGATGCTGTACTGAAGCCGCCAAATCGTTTGACTGTACTGGTTCGCAGTCGCATATTTGGGCTGGCAAACCAGAATCGCTCAATGGAACTCATTGTTTCGTATTCGGTTGTCAGCACCAGTCCATCTTCATCATCCATGTGAAAAAGACCGACTACAGGCACTATTTCGGCGTAACCTCTTTCGCGGAGTAATTTGCCTTGCCTTGGGTTATCGCCATCAGGCACGATCGCAAATATGGTTTTCCCCTGATGATTTTCCTCACCCTCTCTATCCCATGCCATAGTGCCTAGCCAACGCACACGTGACCCACCTATTGAAAGGCTGGGGTCAATCTCATGATACTGGCACAGTTCAATGATTTCTGGATGATCGGCATCTAGAGTTTCTACCTGTATATCTGATTCTCCCGTCTCTGAACGCTTGAAGGCTAGATGATGAGTTGCACGTTGCGATCGCCACTTACCAGCACTTAGCTGAAAAAATTCCATTGCGTCTATCAATCTTCTGACTCCTACTTATTACTCCTGCGGATGATGTTTTCCTTGTTCTTTCTTTTTACAGTTGTTGGTATATAAACATTCTAAACATTACAGCCATTCGCGGTCAGCTTCAATAAACTCCCTACAAAGGGAGAGGCAGACGTGTCGTTGTGTAATTGTAAACTTTTATGAGGTCTATTTCTTATAGCTTGACAATGTAGACGTTTTAATATCTCAGTGCTAGACTATTAGCAAGCAATGTCGATGACAGCTTGCGCCTTCACACTAGCGGTAACAACAAATACCCTTCGTTCCAGTCAATCCGAGGAGTGAATGATGGACTTCCCAATCGAACTAACTTTAGAGCAACAGTTTCGCTTACAAAATTTGAAAGACCAGGTGAAAAATTTGAGTCAAGAAGAGGCTCAGGATTTTTTGTTAGAAGTCTTACGGCAGATGATGGTAAAAGATAATTTGGTCAAACATCTGCTCAAACAAGCTTGATCAATTAAAAAATAAAATTTTTTCCTTAAGACTTACGCAGTGGCAGAGTTCCATTGAAACGCGTAAGTCTTAATTTTTTGGGAATTGGGCATGGGGCATGGGGCATTGGGCATTGGGCATTGGGCATTGGGCATTGGGCATTGGGCATGGGGCATTGGAAAGAGACTCTATGGGCAGGGTTTCTTAGCAGAGAGTAAAACTCTTCTCCCTTGCTCCCTGCTTCCCTACTACTGATTCTCTAGTCCCCATGCCCATGCCCCATGCCCCATGCCCCATGCCCCAATCCCAAATTAAATATTACAGATTATTACTTTGTCTCTCATAGTAAAGACTAGGGTACTATTGATCCCCTATGTTTTTGTTTGGCTACTCACAGTTAATCTGATCGAGAACACGCCAAAAATAATATCCGCCATTTGTGAATATTAAGGAGAACTCATGGTTCTTGATGCTTTTTCCAGAGCTGTAATTGCGGCTGATGCCAAAACCGCTCCTATCGGTGGTGCTGACTTGGCAGCCCTTAAGTCTTTCATCGCTGAAGGCAACAAGCGCCTTGATGCAGTGAATGCGATCGCCAGCAACGCTAGCTGTGCGGTTTCTGATGCCATTGCAGGGATTGCTTGTGAAAACACAGGCTTGATTCAATCTGGTGGTAACTTGTACCCCACCCGTCGCATGGCTGCTTGCCTACGTGATGCTGAAATCGTTCTGCGCTACGTAACTTATGCGCTATTGGCTGGCGATTCTTCCGTATTGGATGATCGTGCTTTGAACGGTCTGAAAGAAACCTACACAGCTTTGGGCGTACCCACCGGATCTTCTGTACGCGCTTTCCAAATCCTGAAGGCTATTAGCGTCGCTCACATCACCAACACCAACACTGAAGCTAACGCTGGCAAAAAGTTCCGCAAACTGGACACTCCTCAAGGCGACTGCTCTGCTCTAGCTGCTGAAGCTGCTAGCTACTTCGATCGCGTTATTTCTGCTCTGAGCTAATTGCTAATCGCTAACGCCTAAAGCCTATTAGTCAAGCCAACTGAAATAAAAACTCGATCAAATCTAATCTGGAGTATAAAAAGCAATGAAATCAGTTATCACTACGGTTATTGGAGCTGCTGATGCAGCAGGTCGTTTCCCAACCTCCTCTGATCTAGAATCAGTTCAAGGTAGCATTCAACGTGCTAGTGCTCGTCTAGAAGCTGCTGAAAAGCTAGCTGCTGGTATCGATAACGTAGCTAAGGAAGCTTATGATGCTGCCTTCAAGAAATATCCTTACCTCACCCAAGAAGGTGAAGCTGGCGCTACCCAAGTCAAGAAAGACAAGTGCCTCCGCGACATCAAGCACTACCTACGCTTGATCAACTACAGCTTAGTTGTGGGCGGTACTGGTCCTCTAGACGAATGGGGTATTGCAGGTGCTCGTGAAGTGTATCGCTCTTTGGGTCTACCCACAGCTCCTTACGTTACCGCGATGACTTATACTCGCGATCGCGCTTGCTCTCCTCGTGACATGTCTCCTCAAGCATTGGTTGAGTTCCGCGCCCTCCTCGACTATGTAATCAACTCCCTGTCATAGTGACACGGATTGACTAGACGAGCGATAGTCATACTCTAAAACTTAGGGACTCTCAGTCTGTTGCTTTGCCTGTATCTGGTTGAGTGACTGACCAAGAGTCCCTCAGTTGTTACTAATTCGTAATTCGTAATGACGCTCCTACGTCGCTAACGCTGCGCTAACGTAATTCGTAATTCATGATTGAATTTGGGGGATTTAGACAGGAAAATTTGATTTTATGACAATAGATTCTCTATTTGAACAGTTAAAACACCCCAACCCCAATCTGCGGGAACGGGCTATGTGGGAACTAGCTGATGTCCGTGATGAAAATACCATTCCTCGGCTGATGGGTATTTTGGATGAGGAAGATGTGACTTACCGTCGAGCGGCGGTAAAGGCATTGGGTGCTATTGGTACGGACGCTGTACCGCTACTGGTAGAGTCATTAGTAAATAGCGATAATGCCACCATTCGGGGTAGCTGTGCTAAAGCTCTGGCACAGGTTGCTGCTAACCATCCCGATGTTCCTTTCCCGGCTGAGGGCTTACAGGGATTAAAAACAGCGCTCAATGACCAAAATCCTGTTGTTTATATTGCATCAGTGATGGCGCTGGGTGAAATTGGTTCTCCTGCTTTTGAGGTTTTGACTGAAGCTTTGAAAACAATAGATAACGTTGCAATGGCTGTAGCGATCGTCAATGCACTCGGTTCGATGGGTGATATCCGAGCAGTGGAAGTGTTGACAGCATTGACAAATGATGAATCTATTGAACCGTATGTTAGAGAGTCCGCAGTCAGTGCTTTGCCCCGATTAGATCAGGTGATTAAGTATAAAAGAGAATAGCGATCGCTCTTAAATATAACTACCTTTGTCAATCCTAATAGAGCGGATACATTAGATGAACAGACTAGGTGTCACCTTGAAGTAATCTCCGAGTGCCTTAGCTTGTGCCTTACTAATCGACCGCTTACCGTTCACAACTTCAGATACCACGCCGCTCGATCCGATGATGCCCACCAAGTCAGCTTGACAAGTATCACTGGCTTCCATAATGTGCTGGAGAATTTCATGCGGTGCAGATTCATCCATTGGATAGTTCTGTACCTCATACGCTTCAATCAGCGTTACTATCAGCTTATGCAGAGCTTGTTCTTCTGGAGTCCGGTTCTTGCAAAACGTTAGGCGCTCTGCCACAGCTAAAGCACGATCATACTCCTCTTCCGTTTCAATTACCTTGGGAGCAACTTCAGCTAGCAGACTACTATAAGCAGCTTGGTCAAAAGTAAGGGTCATTTTTCCATTTACCTTTGTCGTATTCAGCGTGAGTTAGAAAGTATTTGTAATAAACCGTTTGGTTTTCGTAGTCAATACCGACAATCAGGCGATAGTCATTACCTTTGATATTAAAGACTGTAAAATTTCCAACCGCTTCAGCATCCCGATAAATCTTACGAACTTCCTCCAAGTTTTGCCATTCCACCTTCTTGACGGTTGCGTACCAGTCGTCAATTTGCTTTTTGACATCGGGGTATTGGGCAGCATCAATGCGGAGATTCCGAATCGCAATCAGATGCATTCGTCTCTAACTTCTCTAGCTATATTCATCAATCAACGAAAAACTAGTTGCTGCTTAAATACTCTCAAAATGAGAGGAAGATGTCAAGTTGTAAATGTGCATCGATTTATTCCCAAGCATCCTCCTCTAACTGTCTCTCAATTTGAGAAATCGCCAACTTGATCACTGCCTGAACCCCCGCTTCTTTTTCCTCAGTTAATGCAGCTTGCAGTGGTTCTAAAGCAGTGCGATCGCCAATCTTCATCAATGCTAAAGCCGCAGCTTTTCGAGTTTCCCAATCGGCATGATGCAGTAACTCAACCAGATTAGGAATTGCTGGTTGATAGGCTAGGCTGCCTAAAGCAGATGCAGCTTCACACCGCACGATTAAGGATGAATCAGTGAGAGCGTTCACCAGAATGTGAAATGCTCCTTCTTCAGCGCCTTCTTGAGCAATTTTAGCGATCGCGCCTACCACCGCAGCCCGAACTTCAGCCGAGTCTGAGTTAATCTCCCGATATAAATGCTCCTTTGCTTCTGACCCAATAAATCCCAACGCCCATACCGCATGACCTTTGGCACTTTCTGGATACTCGGTTGACGCTAAGATTTTCAGCAATGCTGGCACCGCTGCTTCGCCTATTTTGGCAAGCCCCCCCACCGCCGAGGTTTTAACCACCGTATCTTCATCATTTAAAAGAGCGTTGACCAAAGTGGGAACTGCGATCGGGTCAGCGATGAGTGTCAGAGTTTTAGCACTGGCTCTCCGCACAACTGGGTTTGGATGATTTGCCACAGCTTCCATCAATAAAGGGGTCGCAGGTTTACCGATTTTACCCAATGCCTCTGCGAAACTCAACCTAACCATACCCCGTGAATCCCCCATACTCTCAACCATCCGCTGTATTAGCTCTTGGTCATCTGGGTTGAAGGTGTTTAAGCTTAATTGCTCACTCACCGCTGCAAATAAAGCATCAGTTTCTGCATGGGACAGACTTAACGAATCAGCCCCGGATTGAGTTTCGGAGTTGAGCATATAACTTATAGCTAAATTATTAAAATGAATTACTAGTTGCTGACACTCAGGGCAGCCTGTTGATTACGAAGTTCCTGGAGAGCAGAATCAATCTTGGTAAGCTCAGGCTCTAGTTTTGCCATGACGTTTACTCTCATTAATTTAGCCCGTTTTGCTGTTTCCGTAGTTTCTTGGATTAGACGTTCCCGATATTGCTCAAGTTCTGCAATGACTTCTGCTACATCTTGGGCGGTTACGTTATTGGTTGTTGTAAATTCTGAGGTTTCATCCATAAGTTTTGTTTCCTAAATGCGTGTTTATATGAATGATGTGTTTTTAGTGTTCCAAAGAATGTTTGTATTTGCTTATTCGCTAAAGACCAGTAATTAGCTGTTACATAAAACTGAACAATTGGCAAGAGGCAACTAACTAATAGCTGACAAATGCATATATTCCGATCTTCTCAGATCGAGTTACCACTGGTAAAGCTTTTTTACGGAATTCTTCAAAAGTTGAACCCAACTACAGCTTTTGCTCCAAGTTCTGATAAGTATTTTAAGTAAGTCGGTGAGAAAAATTCAATGTATATGAAGAAATATAAATTAGTAAGATGTGTTAATGCCGTAGGCTAACGCACCTGAGATTGTTGACGGTGCGTTGCGCTCTGCGACAAAACACCCTACTTGGCAAGGGTGGACAGCAATAGCTGGGGGGTGAATTATATGCAGCTTCACAAAGAAACGGTATAACTAATTCCTAATTTGCACTAAGAATTCAATTACGAATTACGAATTACGAATTACGAATTATTTTAAGAGGTTTCCTCAAGTGGAAAAATATCTCCTCGTAAGTAGGACTCAAAGTTCTTCTTAAAATATTGAATGCTTGTCACATTCGGTTCATCACTTTCTGTTGGCGTGAATTCATAAATTGGGACTTTTTCCCTCACCAACTTGACCAAGCTAGGATGAAGCTGTTCAAAAGAATCTACTCTAAAGATTGTGGTTTCAAATCTTAATTTAGCTGGATGAGCATATCCTAACTTCATCCACGGCAACCAAGGACAGTCCCTCGCCCACTTAGCAGGAGGGACATCAGTTGCATCGGGTCGGCAAGTATTTGAGATAAAGTACTCAATTCCCTTAAACTTTTCTCCAGGGCAATAGTCTGAATATTTGCTATCTCCTGCTAAGGGATGCGGGTATTCTAAAGGAATTTCCATGACAGAGGTAATATATCCGCTGCCTTTGGGTATGAGAAATTTCTTTGGTTTAACTGAGCCTTGGACAATCCGGTTAGCAATGTGTACTACTGGTACTGCTTGACTTGCTGTTGGTGACTTCCAAAAGTGCAGAATTTCTTGCGTATCTGGGTCACAAAATAAACCCAACTCTCTATTGATGCGATACCCGACTTCGCCATACTCAGGATCGGGCTTGAGAAATACTTTGGTAGCATTCATCCCAATAATAGAGAATAATTTTTCCTTTGACTTGTCTGGTGTTTCTTGCCACCAAATTTCCCCAGACCAGTTGTAATAAAGCTGTAACCCATGATTTTTTCTGTAAAAATCGAGGTTGTTAAATTCGTAGTCATCTAAATAATCACTCATACCGCATTTTCTCTAGTCTGAAAATCTAAAATGCCTTTCTGGAGATAGTTCCAGCGCTCAGAGCTTTTATCCCTATTGACCCTTGATGAATAGTACCTACAATTATACGTATACAATCATTGCTTTCATGAAATCGGCGTTGACTAAAAACGCATAACCTATGTCTATCAAGACTTTCGGCAATATCTACTCAGATGAGTTAATTACAGCCACGGAGTTGAATCGTCAGCCTGGGCGGGTTCTGGACAAAGCTTTAGAACGTCCAGTGACAATTACTCGCAATGATCAGTCTTTTGCTTTGTTACGCCGGGAGGAAATGACTTTTCTTATAAAGGCAGCAACACAGAGTAAAGCTGTTTTTGAAGCATTAACCGTCGCCTTTTCTTTGTTACTTGGAAAAGAAATCGGCTTTGAACATCCTTATGGATGGCTCAGTTTCTTTGAAAAAGATGATCTGCAAGACTTTATCAAAGAACTAAGTGAGGCTTTTCGATTGATAGATTCATCTCCCATAGCATGGGAGATGATTGACGCTCTCATTCATGAATGGCACGAGAGCGCCATTGCGATCGCTAGTCCTGAACTGTGCCGAAACTGATGAAGTGCTATTAAAGTTGCCACCTGCTCAGAGTGTTGTGTGAATGAGTTTCCAGTCCCCAATCCCCAGTACGATAATAAACGTGACCTCTGAGCAATTATCCAAGAGCCATTTATAGACCAATGGATAAACGTTTTTTTAAAATGTTTGGGTTAACAGAAGAACAAGCGATCGCAATTATCGATACTCCATTAGAACAACTCGAAGACGCTTCTGATAAGTATATTGCTGTTTCCCATTTAATTAACTTCCCCACAGAGCAATCGATCGCGGCTTTGGTACGGGCGATTGAAACCAGTAACCCTGATGAGTTAGACCACCGGATTGTTCGACGCAAGGCTGTGGAAAGTCTGGGGCGATTGCAGGCTGAATCAGCTTTACCTGTAATTCGGCAGTGCCTTAAAGATGATGATATTTATACTGTTGAAAATACTGTGTGGGCGATCGGGGAAATCGGCACTAAAGAGCCAGAAATCCTCGAAGAGGTGGCACAACTACTGGATAAACCAGGCCAAATCTATCGAGTGATTATTCATACTCTAGCTAATGCTGACTATCAGCCGTCTCTCGAACGTGTACGGAAATTTACTCAAGTTGAGGATGAACCTACCCGTAGCGCAGCGATCGCTACAGTTTGTCGTTTCACGGGTGACTACTCCCAAATTACTGAGGTGATGACGCTGCTGCAAAGTTCCAGCGTCAATGCACGACGGGGTTGTATTCAAGACCTGATTGATTCACGTTATTACAAAGCCATCCCGGAAATTGCCCGTTGTCCTGTATCTCTGGTGTTCCGGCTGCGAGGATTGCGGATGCTTTTGGATGCAGGTGTTCCCAGTGGTGAAATCACTTTTGCAGAAATTCAACCTTACTTAGAGCAAGTACTCTACGATCATCCCAACGATCTTGATTTAGTACACGAGTATGATGCTACCCCTGTGCTAGATTTTGTGATTAACGAACTCTACGAAACCGATTTTGGACGCTGCTATTTAGCCACAAAAACCTTACTGGATATCTATGCACAAGAAGCACCCCAAGCACTTTTAGTTACTTATGGGGATAAGGCATATAACGACTATGGCGCTCATTATCATGTGATGAAACTTTTCGGCTGGCTAAAATATGCTGGCGCTTACGATTTATTAATAGAAAACCTGCACAACCGCGAACCCCAGTTTCAGAAATCTCGTGCAGCGTGTGCGATCGCTCTTGGTGAATTGGGTGATTCACGAGCGATTCCTGAACTCAAAATTTGCCTAAATACGCCAATCTGGGATTTGAAATACGCTTGTTTATTGGCGCTAGACCGCTTAGGAGACTCGTCTGGTCGGGAAATTTGTACTGGCGATCGTGATTGGTTAATTAGGGCGAAAGCGACGAGTAATTAACTCATCCCCCGGCTTCAAGCCGGGGGATTTCGAGTCATTGGTCATTAGTCATTGGTTATTGGTGCTAATGACTAATGACTAAATCGGCGGGCGGCTCTCTCTCCATTGGTGTCAACTTTAAGC
>NZ_JAWJTF010000108.1:0-10256 GCF_048836525.1 Nostoc sp. CALU 546 | reverse complement strand
GCGGGTTATGAAGCCCGCAGCGCAGCTATTTCTAGCTTAAGTTGACACCAATGCTATCTCTCCCACCCCTCTTGTTGGGATGGGATTCTCGCCGATTTTCGTTGAGGTTTGAAACCCACGGAGGTGGGTTTTGTCTGTGTATACGCGGTTTCTAACCGCCTTTTTGCTTGCTAGTGGTGACTGCTTCGTTTAACACTAACTTTGGTTCTGGAGTCTCCTCTTCTTCTGGCAAACCGTAAATTGATCTGTACAACTTCACGTATTCTTTGGCAGATTGATACCAACTAAAATCTTGGGCCATGCCACGTTGTTGTAGTTCTTGCCATTGCGGTTTAAAACGGAAGCCTTCCCAAGCCCGGATCATACAGGTGAAAAGGTCTAGCGGTTCATAGCGGTCAAAGCAATAACCAGTACCAGCAGCATTTTCGGGGTCGTGATGGGTTACGGTGTCAACTAATCCACCTGTGCGGCGGACAATGGGCACAGAACCGTAGCGCAAAGACATCATTTGGCTAATACCGCATGGTTCAAAACGACTAGGCATCAAGAAAGCATCAGTACCAGCGTAGATGCGGCGAGACAGGGCATCGTTATACAGTAAGTAAGTTGCCATGCGTCCGGGGAAGCGGGATGCTAATTGCCACATCTGAGTTTCATAGTAGCGATCGCCTGTCCCCAACAGCACAAACTGGGCATCTGTATAAGAAAGGAAGCGATCGAGGATTTGCAATATCAAATCAATGCCTTTTTGTTCTACTAATCGGGTCACAATCCCAATTAAAAAGGCTTTGGAGTTGACTTCTAATCCTACTTCTTCTTGCAAAGCAATTTTGTTGGCTTTGCGTTTATCTAAAGTATCAGCAGTAAAGGTTTGAGCAATGTATTTGTCATTTTCTGGATTATAAACCTCGGTATCAATACCGTTGATAATTCCAGATAGTTTACCGCTAATAAAGGACAACAGACCTTCTAAAGTTTCACCGTAGGTTGCTGTCTTGATTTGCTCGGCATAAGTGGGCGAAACTGTATTTACCTTATTGGCAAATTGCACCGCCGCTGCCATGACGTTGTGTCCTTGCATATACCACGGACACCAAGTAATTTTCTCTAAATACCAACGCCACGGCCCTTGATAAGCCAGGTTATGAATGGTAAACACTGTGGTGATATCAGGATCTTGGTGCATCCACACGGGAATCATCCCCGTATGCCAATCATGACAGTGGATAATTTCTGGTTTCCAGTAATTCCAGGCGAATTCGGCTGCACCATTGGAAAAAAAGGTGAACCGCCAGTCTTCATCATCTCCAGAATAAATCCGGCGGGGTAGGAATACGGGATGTCCAAATAAGTACAAGGGAACATCAGTACCAGGCAGAACGCTTTCATAAACAGCAAATTCCTGGAACATGGCATTTCCCCGCCAGATGGGTTCTTTGGGAATTTCCATTTTGTCTGGCAGAAAGCCATAGTAAGGCAAGAATATCCGCACATCATGCCCCATTTCTCTCAGAAATTTGGGTAATGCCCCAACAACATCACCCATTCCTCCTACTTTCGCAATGGGTGCTGCCTCTGCTGCAACAAATAGAATCCGCATGGTAATTTTTGCTTCCCTGAGTCTATATTGTCAAATTAACTTGCTGATCCCGACCAACGCGATTTTTCGCGTCTTTTGTGTAACGGCGATCAATTCTTATCTAATCACATCGGCTTACCCAATTGCTTAGGAACCGCGCTGAATCACCGCAAAAATTTCTTCTAGAATTTCTTGCGCTCCCTGTTGACGTAACAGTTCTGCTAGTTCTGTGCCTAGTGCTTCGGCATTGTTGGCAATGCCAGTGACGGTATCTTTTACCAGCTTTTGACCATCTACACTGGCGACTATGCCTGTTAAGGTCAAGTTATCACCAGATATTTCTGTATTTACACCGATAGGTACTTGACAGCCGCCCTCTAATGAGCGTAGAAAAGATCGTTCAGCGAGACAGCGATCGCGTGTTTCGGGATGTTCGATGGCTTTGAGTAGAGAGAGCAATTCACTATCATCAGCACGGCATTCTATCCCTAAAGCACCTTGTCCAACGGCGTGGAGTGAGATTTCCTTGGGGATAACTTGATGAACGCGATCGCTCATTCCCAATCTTTCTAACCCTGCGGCCGCCAAAATTAGGGCATCGTACTCGCCTGCATCTAGTTTTGCCAACCGTGTAATTAAGTTTCCCCGGACATCCTTAAATGTAAAGTGGGGGAAATGGTGGCGTAACTGTGCTAAACGTCTCAGAGAAGATGTACCAATTACCGCACCTTCTGGCAAGGTATCGATTTGTTTATCTTTGTGCTTTTCATGCACCACTAATGCATCTGCTGGATTTTCTCGTTCAGTAATTGCTGCCAGCATTAACCCTTCTGGTAAGTTAGTCGGCAGATCCTTGAGAGAATGAACTGCAAAGTCAATCTCTTGATTGAGCATTCCGAGTTCAAGTTCTTTAGTAAAAAGTCCTTTATCGCCAATCTTAGCTAATGCCACATCCAAGATTTTATCGCCTTGGGTAGACATTGTGTGGACTTCAAAAGTGATATCAGGAAAGCTTTTCTGGAGTTGCTCTTGTACCCAATAGGTCTGAACCAGAGCAAGTTGGCTTTTGCGTGAACCAATCCGAATAGTGCGTGGGGGACTAGAAACAACTGAAGTCATAAAACAATATATCAAACTAGGCGATAAATTCACTCTCATCTAGACTACCGTAGTCAGGGACTCATGCGAATTTTGGGTTTTAGATTTTGGATTTTGGATTACAATTCTTTACTAAAGAAGGGATTGGGGACTGGGGAATGGGGAATGGGGACTGGGGGAATTATTGAATACATCTCTTCCTTGTCTTCCCGTTCTTCCTTGTCTCTTTTCAATCCCCAATACCCAATCCCCAATCCCCAACTAATTAGACTTACCTTCTAATGGGAGAGTGACTGCACAAGTTGTACCAATTCCTACTTGAGTAGTGATGTTAATATGACCTTGGTGTAAATCTACACACTTTTTCACCACTACCAATCCTAATCCTGTACCAGGAATGCTTCTGACATTCTTGCCACGATGAAACGGCTCAAACAACTGCTGTTGATCTGCTAGCGGGATTCCAATACCCTGATCTTGAACTTGGAGAATCACCCTATCTGATTTAAACTCCAGACTAAGATGTACATTCCCTCCATGAGGAGAATATTTAATCGCATTCAGCAGCAAATTAGACAGAATAGAACGCAACAACCTTTCATCCACCCAAGCCGGAACAGCTTTTCCTTGGCAAACAAAATTAAGTGTATGCCTTTCGTCTGTACTTAGGCGCATTTCTTCCACAAAATAACCGCAGAATCCTTCTAAATCTAGGAGTTTGGGATTAAATTCTAGTTTTCCAGTTTCGGCTCGATTGATGGTCAAAATATCGTCTAATATCTGAACCATATTTTTGACAGAGAGTTGAATCCGCTGCAAGTTCCTCAATCGCTTAGAAGAGTTATCCCATTCATCTTGACAGTTTTCTAGCAATTGAGCCGCTGCTAAGGCAGTACTTAGAGGTGTGCGAAATTCGTGAGATGCCATTGAGAAAAAACGTGTTTTAAGGGCGCTCAGTTCTCTTTCTCGCTCTAATGCCATGCGAATTTCATCTAATCGCTTGCGTTCTGTAATGTCGCGACAGTTAACTATAATTCTAGTGTCTGCTGTGTTATCTAGAAATTTCTGGCTAATAGCTTCTAGCATCCGCCACGAGCCATCTTTGTGCCGACAACGAAACTCGATTGGGGCAGTAACTTCGGAACTTTGGATGGCATGAGTAAAGCTATAGTAAGTATTAGCAAAATCATCCTGGTGAATGTAATCTAATAAGTTTTTGCCAATTAGTTCTGCGGCTGGATAACCCAAAACCTTTTCGACTGATGGGCTTTCGTAGCGAATAGAACCATCTACATCGAGAATTTTGACAATATCTAAAGCATTTTCAATCAATGAGCGGAAACGTTCTTCGCTCTGGCGTAACGCCTGTTCAGCTTGTTTGCGCTCGGTAATGTCACGTTGTACTGATATCCAGTGGGTATACCAGCCAGTTTCATCGGCTACGGGAAAAACGCTAAATTCATTCCAGAATTCAGAGCCATCTTTGCGATAGTTAATTACCTGAACGGTGACTGATTCCCAACGAGAAAGCGCAGTCCAGACTTTATCCATTTCAGTTTGACTTGTTTTCGCTCCTTGAAGAATACGGGGCGTTTTCCCTAAAACTTCTCCCAGGCTGTAACCTGTGATTCGGGTAAATGCTTCGTTAACATAAATAATCTGTGGCCCAGGTTCGCCAATGGGTTGCGCTTCAGTGATCACTACAGCATCATTGGTATTTACAACCACAGATTGCAGCAATCTTACCTGTTCTTCCTGCTTCTTTTGGTGTGTAATATCAGCAATTACTGCTACCATGCCGTTGATACTATCGTCGCGATCATGCAATGGAGCGGCAGAAAAAATTATATCGATCGCAGTGCCATCTTTTTTAAAACGGCGCAATTCCACTCTGGTATAGGTTGTTCCTTGTAAGATACTTTGTTGGAGAGTGTTATATTCCTCTAATTGATCGTCTAAAAAAATTGGGTTAGGATGATCAACTACCTCTGCCTCCGTCCAGCCAAACATCCGTTCAGCAGCAGGATTCCAGATTTTTACATTCCCTTCTAAATCAAGTGTGAAGATGGCCCGAGGAGAGGCAGTAATTAGAGCTTGCAGCGCGGCTTGAGTGCGCTGACGTTCAGCAATTTCTGCTCGGAGAGAGACATTGGCTAAAGCTAATTCTTGAGTCCGCTGTTCAACGCGGTGTTCTAATTCAGCGTTGAGTGTTTGTAGCTGTTTGTAAAGTTCTGACTGTTGGATAGCGATCGCCACTTGGGTTGCAAGTTGCTTCATTAATTCAACTTCCCAAGATTCCCAGATGCGGGTGCGATCGCACTGATGGGCAATCAATAAGCCCCAAAGATAAGGGTTAGAAGCAGGTGTCTTGCTATCTCGTTGTTTATCCGCTTCCCGATTTTCTTGTAAAATTGGCACTACCAACTTGGCTTTAACACCGAACTGTTTCACGAATTCTGCCAAACATGGTTCAACATCTGCTTGTTCAACGTTAGCGATCGCGCGGGTTTTTCCTAATGAATAAGCTTGATGATACTCTCTAGGAAACACTTCTTGTGGAAAAGTTTCTCCTAAAATTTTTATATATTCAGGTAAAACTGTTTCAGTAATTGCGCTTCCAGTACCATCTTCCCAGAGTCGATAAATTAACACCCTATCTGCTTGGAGAAACTCGCGCACGTCTGCAACAGTGGTAGTAAGAACCTCCTCTAACTCCAAAGATTCACGGATATGATGAGCAATCTGGTTTACCAGGCGTTCCCGCTCAGTTTGTTGCCGCAGTATCACTTCTGCCCGTTGCCGTTTAGTTACTTCTAGATTGAGAAAATAGTAAATTACCGCCAATGCAATAATGCTAAAGCCAACACCGATGGGGGCGAGATTCATAACGCTAAAATCGGTCATGAGTGTGCAGAACAGAGATTAGAAGCATTTGGTTTAGTGTACTGTTTTCGCTCATCCATTAGTTCCGAACGTTGATAAACTGGATGTACGACTTTCGGAGTGGCAAAAGTCATGAGTGTTGCCAAATCTGCATCCCTAACCCTAGAAGAATTTCTCAAGTTGCCAGAAACAAAGCCTGCAAGTATTTATATTGATGGTGAAATTATCCAGAAACCAATGCCGAAAACTCGCCACTCCCGACTTCAGGGTAAGTTGATTAATGGGATTAATGAAGTCGCAGAGAAAAAGCAAATCGCTTATGCTTTTCCAGAGTTGCGTTGTACATTTGGTGGTCGCTCAATTGTTCCAGATGTAGCGGTTATTCGTTGGCAACAAATTGAGTTTGACGATAACGGAGAACCTGTAGATGATGTGTTAATTGCTCCGAACTGGACAATTGAAATTCTTTCTCCAGATCAAAGTTCCAATCGAGTTACCAACAATATTTTGCACTGCTTAAAATATGGTTGTCAGCTAGGATGGTTGATTGATCCTGATGATCGCTCAGTTCTTGTATTTAAACCACATCAACAACCAGAATTTTGTCATAGAGAAGATAGCTTGACTGTTCTAGATGGTATTGATTTAGAGTTGACAGTAGAACAGTTATTTGGTTGGTTAAAAATGAAATTAGAGTGAAAAACCCATATTAAAATTATCGAAGTCCATAATACAAAAAAAATTAACAATTTTTATCAAATCTAGTGTATAAACCACCATATTTAAACCAGTATTGCCTTAACTGATGACAAGGCGTAAACAAACTGGCTTTGACACGATAAAGAAAAACCTGTCGATGATCACCCATCCAAATTTTGTCAACCGGCTCAACAGAAATTAATGTTCCTCCTAGGGCATCTATACAATCGGTAAATCTCTCAACGCAAGAATAGTCTATAGTTTCAAATAGAAAAAAGTGACCCGAACAGATTAAATGACGGCTTCTTATCCAACATTGGAGCTTTTTATGCGCTTGTGGCGGCAACATTACTTTTGCTTCAAATAATTTGATATGAATGCAGGGTTTATGGCAGTACGGTTCGGTGAAAAGGGAAGGAAAAACCTTTAACCCAAACCCACTAATCTTTTCCCCAAACCTAATTCTGAGGTCAACATCCTTACCGGAGCGGATTGGGGTTTATGGGACTTATGCACTAAAAGGCATTTTTTGAAAATCTCCTGGTTAAAGATAGAGTTCTTTTGGAACATCTACAGGAAGTTATTAAAAACCTACATAGAATAGAAAGTTACATATCAAAAGTAAGGAAATAGCTCAGGAAATGGTAAAGAAATCGGAAAGAAGCAACGAAATCGAGAAATTGTTACTTTTCGCAATATTTCTTCAAGCAGAGTTCGTAGATTGTTTTAAAGATAACTAGTATGGTTCAAAAAAATTATGCGAATTCTCTTAGTTGAGGATGATGTACGCCTTGCCGAAACTTTAGCAGAAGCCCTTACAGACCAGCGTTATGTGGTTGATGTGGTTACAGATGGTGAGGCGGGATGGAATCAAGCCAAAATGCTGGATTATGATTTGCTGCTGCTGGATGTGATGTTGCCAGAACTCGATGGAATTAGTTTATGTCACCGGTTGCGATCGCACAGCTACACTATGCCAGTTCTTATGCTTACTGCACGTGACACCGTTAGCGATAAAATCACCGGACTCGATGCAGGTGCAGATGATTATGTCGTTAAACCGGTGGATTTGCAAGAACTATTTGCACGAATTCGCGCCTTGCTTCGTCGGGGTAATGTTTCATCACCGCCGATTTTGGAATGGGGCAATCTGCATCTCAACCCCAGTACTTATGAAGTGAGCTACGGTAAAAATATGCTACATTTAACCCCGAAAGAGTACGGAATATTAGAGCTATTATTGCGAAATGGTCGTCGTGTCCTTAGTCGCAGCGTGATTATTGAACATATTTGGTCGCTAGAGTCTCCTCCAGAAGAACACGCTGTGAAAGTTCATCTTAGAAGCCTACGTCAAAAGCTCAAAGCCGCCGG
The DNA here is from genome assembly GCF_048836525.1 of Nostoc sp. CALU 546. Lineage (NCBI taxonomy): Bacteria > Bacillati > Cyanobacteriota > Cyanophyceae > Nostocales > Nostocaceae > Nostoc > Nostoc sp. CALU 546. The sequence continues at coordinate 2,626 of NZ_JAWJTF010000108.1, read as the reverse complement.
AGCTTTTGAAGATTTTATTGAAACAGTTCACGGTGTAGGCTACCGTCTTAAACAACTCGATTAATTACTCACACTTAAGGGTCAGGCTTTAGATATTCTTGTAATTCTTGAGTACGCAGTTTTGTAGTCTTTTCTAGACAACCAAAATAAATAGTAGGGGCAATACTTCCGCCCTCATATCTGCTTCTCTCAAACTCACAATTGCTATCTCGAAACTTTATCCAGGCTAACTGTGCGGCAATCAATTTTTGTTTTCTAGACCTTTCTAATATAAGTAGCAATTGTTGATAAACTTGATTCAGTTTTTTATCTGCATTCTGATAAGACAACTTTGTACATTCATTAATTGCTGTTTGAGTTTGAGGATTATTACAGTTAAGCTTTTGAACTAAGAGCATCCTAGGTAAATCAGGTGTTGTAGCTGCTATTGTCATCGTGGGAGTATCTAAACTGCTGAGAGTTAGCATACTTGCCAAAACTGGTAATAATTGACGCATAGGAAAATATTTATTGTTAGAGTTGATTTACAAAGTAAATCTTAAGTAGGGCATGTTATTTATTTATCCTAGCTCATCGCTATATACATAGTAAAGTTCATTAGAAATTTTTTATATTCTGCCTACCAGGAGACTCCCTCAATGGAGTTTTGGTTACAAGAAGAAGACAGTAGCCACACGGAATCGAAAAGAGGAAAGCGATCGCTAGTATATATACTTATTGCATCAGCCAAAAAAAGGAATGAAATATTTAAGCAAATAAAACGCACATTTTTGTTAGAAGTATGATATTTGTGTATAAAATATTTTTATCATACGTCAAATTACGATAAAACTCTTGCGTTTATTATTCAAATAACTGTATTCTTTATATTGTTGAAAATTGTTTTTCACAAAAGCAATAACAACGCATAATTTCAGCACATAGGAAAAGTATTGTCTTGGCGAATCGATAAATAGTCGATATCAAACCAAAAAATATATATGCCGTTGTCGCTAGCATGATAAGTAACAGGACTAACTACAAAAATGAAAAATTAAATATTTTGTTTATGTGTGTAGTGTAGCAAAGAATTCAAAAATTTCCCTATCCCTTATCTCCTACAGTCCATACCTAATTTGAATAGAGAAGAGTATCGACTAAATTTTCAGCGTTTCATCTCTACTAATCGGGGCAAGAAATTTATTCTGTGCTGGCTGAGTTGGGGATTTCAAGCCCATTTTATTAACGAATCACGACCAGGAAAATTATGACCTCTTTAGATCCTAATTTTTTTGACATCCCTGACAAGAGCCTAATCATCATCGACCCAGCCGTTGATGACTATAAAAACCTAAATGGCAACAACTTGGAAGTCATCTTTAAAGACGTAGTAAATACAGAAGTAAAAACGGTAACTTCAGAAGCACATAAGCTGCTGAAAATTCCACCGAAAGAATTGTTAGCGCCTCCTGGTGATTTCAATCCAACGCTATTACTGTTTTGTGCATCGGTGACGGTGCTAGTGTTATCCAACTGTGGTTACTGGCTTTGGCAATGTCCAGACTGGCTGTGCTTTATTTCTAACATTATTGCCTTGCATTGTGCTGGGACAGTAATTCATGACGCTTGTCACCAATCTGCCCATCGCAATCGAGTAATTAATGCCATGCTAGGACATGGTAGCGCCCTGATGCTAGGGTTTGTTTTTCCAGTGTTTACGCGAGTACATTTGCAGCATCATGCTCATGTCAACGATCCCAAAGATGACCCAGATCATTTTGTTTCTACAGGTGGCCCACTGTGGCTGATTGCATTTCGATTCTTGTCCCACGAGGTGTTTTTCTTTAGACGGCGACTGTGGCGCAAATATGAGCTATTAGAATGGTTCATTAGTCGCTCAATCGTTATTGCAATTGTTTATATCTCAATTCAATATCATTTTTTAATGTACGTTCTCAATTTTTGGGTTGTACCTTCTGGTATTGTGGGATTAATACTGGGTTTGTTTTTTGATTATTTGCCCCATCGTCCCTTTGTTGAACGCAATCGCTGGAAAAATGCTCGTGTATACCCTAGCCCAATTCTTAATATCCTGATTTTAGGGCAAAACTACCATTTAATTCATCATTTATGGACTAGCATTCCCTGGTACAAGTATCAATCTACATATTATCTGATGAAGCCTTTATTAGATGAAAAAGGCTGTTATCAAAGTTCAGGATTACTACAAAAGAAAGACTTTTTTGAGTTTATTTACGATATTTTTGTAGGGATTCGGTTTAATCATCATAAAACTAAAAATCAAGACGAATCACAATCTTGTAAATAAGCTTTTACTCATTTAAGTTTCACATTAACTAGTGAGTTTATTATTAGTCATTTGTCCTTTGTAAATAACCAATGACCAATGACTAATGACCAATGACTAATGACCAATGACTAATGACTAATGACCAATGACCAATGACTAATGACTAATGACCAATGACTAATGACTAATGACCAATGACCAATGACTAATGACCAATGACCAATGACCAATGACCAATGACTAATGACTAATGACTAATGACTATCGTTTTCATAATTAGGGTCTTCAGTACCAAGCAGTTTGTCCCAGAAGGTAAAATACAAACAGTATACTTTG
>NZ_JAWJTF010000415.1:0-1425 GCF_048836525.1 Nostoc sp. CALU 546 | reverse complement strand
CAAAGCGTCTACGCACCCCAAAAAGTAAAACGTATTGCCCAACTGATTGAATCATCTGGGGCAACTTTTGTAGATGCTTCCATCATTGGCCCACCTCCCAGAGTTCCCGGTCGCACGCGCATCTATGCGTCAGGAAAACACGCCAATGAATTGCAACAATTGCAGAATTATGGATTGGATATCCGAGTGATTGGCGATGAAGTTGGTCAAGCTTCTGGATTGAAAATGTCTTACGCCGCCCTCACCAAAGGACTGACAGCGATTAGTACAGAATTATTAATTGCTGCCCATCGTTTAGGTTTGGATGAGCAACTATGGAACGAAGTATCTAGTAGCCAACCAGAACTTGCTGCTATTCTCACCCGTTCTATTCCATCCATGACACCAAAAGCACATCGTTGGATAGGGGAAATGGAAGAGATTGCTGAAACCTTTCAAGAGTTAGGTCTGACTGAGCGGATTTTTTACGGCGCAGCTGATGTTTACCGCTTAGTGAAAGATACCTCTTTGGGCAAGGAGACACCAGAAGAACGTAACCGCGATCGCTCATTGAGCGAAATCATTACTATTCTTTCCGACGAAACTGCATCAAACTAAAGCTTGTAAATTAATCCGTGCTGTTGTTGACTTTGAATTTTTAGTAAATTCATGAACAAATTTAATTTAGTTATTTTTGATTGTGATGGTGTTTTGATAGATAGTGAGCGAATCGCAAATACTATTTTGTTGGAAATGCTCAAGGAAATAGGACTATTTTTAACTTTAGATGATGTGTTCGATATTTTTGTTGGCGCATCAATGACCCACTGTTTAGAAATAGTTAGAAATTTGCTTGGCAAATCTCTACCAGAGAATTTTGCTACTGAATTTGAGCAACGAACCATGCAAGCTTTCATGACTGATTTGCATCCAGTCCAGGGAATACATGATGTTTTGAGTAAGCTCAATCTTCCTTGTTGTGTTGCTTCAAATAGTAGCCCTAAGTGGATACAGAAAGCTTTATTTGTAACAGATTTGCTTCCTTACTTTTCAGATAAAATATTTAGTGCTTCAGAAGTTTCACGTAGTAAACCATATCCTGATGTATTTTTATATGCAGCCGATAAAATGGGATTTTCCCCAAAGGATTGTGTCGTTATTGAAGATACACCTACAGGTGTCACAGCTGGAGTTGATGCAGGTATGACAGTATTTGGTTATGCAGAACTGATTAACCCAGAAAAACTAAGAGCAGTTGGTGCATCTGTCGTATTTAATGACATGAAATTATTACCAAAACTGCTAGAGCAGCAAAATCAACCTTTTCTTAACAGTGGAAAGTAAAAGCACGATATCTAATCGTTATTGATGTTTTATTCGCAATATGAAAAGGAGTAAGAAGACCGAATTCAGGAGTCAGAATACCCCATGTCTGAAGTAAGGGGG
>NZ_JAWJTF010000241.1:0-3261 GCF_048836525.1 Nostoc sp. CALU 546 | reverse complement strand
ACGTGTACTCCAATTCGTGTATCTTGAATGTCGTGATAAACCAATGCGGTTGATTTAAAGTCTTCTAAAAACAGGTTTGGGTATTCGTGGAGCGTTAAATCGCCGTCTCTACAAGAGATTTTTGTCTCAAACTGAACTGTAATGTGATATAATCTTTCCAACTAATTTAGGTCTAGGTTATGAGTCCTTTGACATTAAAACTAGACACCGTTCACTTTAGTGACGAACAATTTTATCACTTATGTCAAAATAACCGCGAATTGAAATTTGAACGCACTGCCAAGGGAGAATTAATCATCATGTCCCCCGTTGGAGGTGAAAGCGGCAATCGAGAAGCAGATTTAATTATCGATCTGGGAATCTGGAATCGGCAAACTAGCCTGGGTTATACTTTCAGTTCTTCTACTATATTCAAATTACCTAATGGTGCTGACCGTTCCCCAGATGCCGCTTGGATTCAACGAGAACGTTGGCAAGCACTTACACCTGAACAAAGACGGAAATTTCCCCCCATTGCACCCGATTTTGTCATTGAATTAAGGTCAGCAACAGATGATTTGGAAATGTTGCGTTCTAAAATGCACGAATATATAGGTGCAGGGGTGCAATTGGCGTGGTTGATAAATCCCCAACAGCAGCAAGTGGAAATTTATCGCCAAAACCAAGATGCGGAAGTGCGAAATCTGCCGACACAATTATCGGGTGAAAATGTATTACCAGGATTTAGCTTGAGTCTATCGTGTTATTAAGATTTGCAAGTGCTGCTAAATCTCCATTATCTGCCCATACTTTACATCGCAGTAAAAAATACTCTATAAGTCTGCGTAGGTACGCTTCATTTTTTGTCGTATGTGACTGCAATTTCAATCGTCAGGGTATCTTACAGCAGCTAAGATAGCTTAAAAGAAATCACGGCATCTTTAGGAGAAACTACCTTGGCAGATGTAATTTATCAAGCACAAGCACCCTTAGAATTTATTCCTCCGGCGTTTAACCCCTTATTTCTACGATTCGTCCATCTGTTGCTACCCAGTTGGATAAACTGGCAAACATCTATTACCCAAATTGAAGCAGACAACGTAGAGGTACTGGTGGATCTCTATCGGCAATTTCAGGAGGGTAAGATCCGTTTTATGCTGGCATTTCGCCATCCGAAAACAGACGATCCGTTTTGTTTGGCTTACTTGTTATCTCAACTTGTACCAAAGGTAGCGCGATCGCAAGGTACAACACTACAACATCCCATTCACGCTCATTTTATCTACGATCGCGGCATTCCTCTCTGGGCAGGTTCCCACGTTGGCTGGATTGCTTCTCATTTAGGTGGGACTCCAATTCAGCGGGGTAAAGCTGACTGGACGGGGTTACGTTCGGCGCGTGACTTATTTGCTAATGGGAAATTTCCGATGGCTGCTGCGCCAGAGGGTGCAACCAATGGTTTATCGGAGAATATTAGCCCCCTGGAACCTGGTATTGCCCAATTGGGCTTTTGGTGTGCTGAAGATTTGCACAAAGCTGAACGCCCCGAACAGGTTCTAATTGTACCAGTTGGGATTAAATATAGTTACGTTGATGCTCCTTGGGATGCGATCGCGAATCTTTTAAGTGAATTGGAAGCGGCTAGTGGTTTACCTGTAAATTCAGCAGAAAATGCTTCTATAGAGTCGCTTTATCCCCGGTTGTTGGCTTTGGCAGAACATTTACTTTTGCTAATGGAAGAATTTTACACGCGGTTTTATCATCAAAAATTGCCAGATGCGAAGATTGTCAACGGGCAAATTCCCGATAGAAACGAAGCGTTAGCAGTTCGTCTACAAGCGTTGTTGAATGCAGCGTTGTTAATCTCAGAACAGTATTTTAATTTGCAGTCAAAAGGTAGTTTGAGCGATCGTTGCCGGCGAGTAGAACAAGCAGGTTGGAATTATATATTTAGAGAAGAATTTAAGGATGTAAAAGGAATATCTGCGGTTGAAAGAGCTTTAGGCGATCGCGTTGCAGAAGAAGCCAATGCCCGGATGTGGCACATGCGTTTAGTAGAAAGTTTCGTGGCTGTTTCTGGTAATTATATTCGTGAAAATCCAACGGTAGAAAGGTTTGCTGAAACAACTTTAATTTTATGGCAAATGATTGCTAAAATCAAAGGAAATAAATCTGCACAGCGTCCGCAATTGGGTAAGCAAAAAGTTAAAATAACTGTGGGTGAACCCATATCAATTTCTGAGCGTTACCCAGCTTATAAGGAAAATCGGTTAGGTGCTAGACAAGCTGTTGCTGATGTGACAAACGATTTGCAACACGCGCTGGAAGGATTGATTTGAAAAATAAGATTAGGAGTTAATTGTGAACAATATTACTATATCTAACCTTGATGATGACATCAAGTATCGTCTACAAAAACGAGCCGAAAAACATGGTCGTTCCCTTGAAGAAGAAGCCAGAGAAATTATTCGTATGGCTCTAACAGAAAATCAGGAACATTCCTTAAACTTAGCTAATATACTTGAGGAACGTTTTGCGAATTTGGAGAACTTTGAATTACCGGAAATTCCTAGAGAACCTATTCGCACCGTATCAACATTTGAAGAATGATTATTCTTGATACAAACGTTTTATCAGAATTAATGAAGCCTAAAAAATCTGAAATAGTTCGTAGTTGAGCTGCTCAACAATCGTTAATGAGTCTGTTTACCACAACAATCACTCAAGCAGAAATTCTCTACGGTATCGCCTTACTCCCTGCGGGAAAACGGCGAGATGAACTTAGAGGATGTTTTAAAAGTGGGGGGCAATTGTAAGAAAGCTCACAAGGCTTAAGCTGAAATTATAAGCATCAGCACCTTGTGAGCAAATGACTAAAGCATATCGTAGTAACCTGAGTTGGGAACAGTGGGAATTGATTGAAAAAGAGTTTCCCTTACCGAAAGCAGGGGGTCGGCCTCGTAGGATAGCTATATACACCGTTGTCAATGCTATTCTCTACGTACTTTGTGAAGGATGTACTTGGAGAGGATTACCAGGGGATTTTCCTGCATGGTCTACTGTTTATGGTTATTTTTGGAGATGGAGCCAAGATGGAACTTGGTTAAAAATTCACGACAAATTATACCAATGGACTCGCGTGGCAGCAGGACGTGAACCTAGCCCGTCAGAAGCAGCAGTCGATAGTCAATCGGTGGAAACAGCAACCATGATATCCCAAGAGGTAGGTTATGATGCAGGCAAAAAAATACACGGTCGGAAACGACATCTGAGTGTAGATTT
>NZ_JAWJTF010000420.1:0-1341 GCF_048836525.1 Nostoc sp. CALU 546 | reverse complement strand
AGGGGGATCTCCAAGGCTTAGATGTATACAAAAAAACTTTTCAGACATCCTTTAAGTGATGGAGGAGCAATAACAAATAAATACTCTTGACAAGCAGATTTGAGTTAACTTAGAAAATCCAACCAAAGGATGTTTACATTTCTCAAAATATAGCATTCACAATCCAAGAGTTCTCTACTATAACAGTATCTTTTCTGAAGGAGTTTGATTGAGAAATGTTAACGTTTTTAACATTAGCCCAAATATTGAATCGGCTGATTTATGCGAAGGCTTTGAAATGAATACCTTGGGTTATATCGAGAGATTCAAAATCTTTTAAGTTTGTAAAGTTCGGTAAACAAAATTAATTTTTGCGCGGGAGCGGGATAAAATAAAACAAGTCAAAGTCAATAAAGATTTGCAAGTTTAATAAAACCAGTTTTTGGAAGTTTCACTGAAAAGCTGTTTTCAGACTACACACTACAGACAAAGTAATTTTACCAAAAAAAATAATGTGATTATTTGAAGTAGTGTAATGTTCATGATTTTGCTTTCAAAACAAAACATCTAGTTTAGTGAAACTAATAGCACTAACTCCAATTGGGTCAAAGCAGAAGACCTTTTGAGTTGAAATTCCAAAAGCTAGTAGTATCACTTGGTTAGGTCTAAAAATTTCAGACCTACTTCATATTTTGATGATTGTGCAGATTTATATTCTGCTGATCTTTCTCAAATTTAAATCCGTTGTTAGAAATAAATATGAACAGAATTTCGCTCATAGTTGGCATATTAGGTTTTGCAGTTGTTGGTTGCACGAATGGCGCTCAAAATGGCAACACTGCTACTAATACTACTAACACTGCTACCAATATAAGTGCAGAGAATGTTGCTACTCCCAATAGAAAATTGCAAACAATCGGCGTTGCGTTGGGTGACTTAGGCAATCCCTTCTATAATGCAGTGCAGAAGGGGGCTGAGACAGAAGCCCAGAAACTTGGGGGTAATATCAGAGTTAATGCGGTTTCCAGTGGCTTTGACTTGAACCAACAAAGCAACCAAATCGAAAATTTCACGGCTGCGAATACTGACCTAATTATCCTCAGTGCTGTTGATAAAAAAGGAGTTAAACCCGTAATTGATCAAGCAAGGCTGGCAGGTAGGGTTGTGATTGCAGTAGATTCAGCCGTTGATGCAGATGTGGATGCAATGATTAGCTCCAACAATACCCAAGCTGGTGAGGTTGCTTGCCAATATATTGCCGATCGCCTCAAAGGTCAAGGTAGTGTAGTTATCCTCAACGGGACTCCGATGGACTCAATCAATCAGCGAGTTAGTGGCTGTGAGAAGTCATTATCCAAATAT
>NZ_JAWJTF010000209.1:0-4125 GCF_048836525.1 Nostoc sp. CALU 546 | reverse complement strand
CTCTCAAAACTTTTATTTATTTAGTTACACTAATAATTAGGTATACATATTTTCATAAAGACTGTATAATATTTTAAATACGCTAAATCGACCGACAAACTGTAATATATCATCTAACTGACGTAGATACCTGCCAGTCAATTATTTAACTGCACTAATCAACACATCTCGCTTTTGTCTTATTGCAATAGTAAGAGTTGTGCAATCTCAAATAGTCTGCATGTCACGATAATTACAAGGAAAAGATTTTATGAGCAACATACAACTGTACTTCGCCAAAGCCTCTACCTTCTCTCAACGGACTCGTGTAGTCTTACTGGAAAAAGGTATTGACTTCACCCCGATAGAAATTGACTTACAGAAAAAACCAGATGGGTACACGCAGATTTCCCGCTATGGCAAAGTTCCGGCTATCAAACATGGGGATGTTGAAATTTACGAGTCCGCTATTATCAATGAATATCTAGATGAGGTTTTTCCCGAACCACCATTGTTACCCCGCGATCCCGCAGCTAAAGCGATCGCTCGGATTTGGATAGACTACGCCAATACTCGCCTTGTCCCAGCTTTTAACAAATTTCTGCGCGGTAAAGATAGCCAGGAACAGGAACAAGGACGAAAAGAGTTCACAGAAGTACTTCTATATATTGAACAAGAAGGATTAGGCAAAGGTGATTACTTGTTAGGAGATCAATTTAGCCTAGTTGATATCAGCTTCTATCCTTGGTTTGAACGTTTACCACTCTTAGAACACTTCCGCAAATTCACACTACCAACAGAAACACCTCGTTTGCAGACATGGTGGAATCTGGTAAGCGATCGCTCCTCAATTCAAGCAGTTGCAAATCCTGCGGACTTCTATTTGCAAAGATTCGCCAAAGTTCTCGGTGAACCTCTTCCTGTTGGTGCAGTTCAAAAATAGAACACAGGGATTGACAGAAATTAACCAAAATCCAAAATGGGATAACCTATGAGCTTAAATAACCAAGTTCTAGACAAACCAGTTTCCGCAGAACTGCCATACGTAAAGGCTAACCTCAGTTACCTGGTTCCAATGGCAGAAAAACCTGTTAACTATACTTACGAACCACCGCCAGGGATTCCCCGCACGAATGCAACTTATCAGACGCACAAACTGCCAATTTACAATGCTCGTTCTATCTCAGAGAATATCTCGTTAGATAGAGAAGGTTTTGCGTTTACTCGACATAATACTAATGTCCGCAACTTTTATGACGAGGACGAAGTACGCCGCGTCTACTATCCAGAAGCCGAGCAATTGTTAAAAGAAGTGACAGGTGCAACGAAGGTAGTAATATTCGATCACACCCTGCGTAACGCCAGTCAGTCCAAGCCAGGTGAGAATAATATTAAAGAACCTGCCAAGCGCGTACACAATGACTTCACCGCCAAATCTGGCTATACTCGCGCCCGTTTGGAACTAGCAGCGCAAGGCATAGATGACATTGATGCGCTACTAAAACAACGATTTGCCATCATCAATGTTTGGCGGGCAATCGCACAACCAATCCAAGAGTCACCATTAGCACTGTGTGACGCGCAAAGTATCGCACCCACAGACATTGTGGCTGGTGATTTAGTGTACCGCGATCGCGTCGGGGAAACTGATGGAATCACGTATAACTCCAAACATAAATGGTTCTACTTCCCGCAAATGCACAGAGACGAAGCACTATTTATCAAATGCTTCGACTCCGCAGAAGACGGACGCGCCCGTTTTGCCGGTCATACAGCCTTTGAAGACCCCACCAGCCCAGCCAACGCTCCCCCACGAGAAAGCATTGAATTACGAACATTCGTTTTTTACCCTGCATAGATAGTTAGAGAGACGCGATAAATCGCCGTCTCTACAGGGAATCTATCCGTCAATCAGTTCTTGACAGGCTACTACTCTCTGCATAAAACAAATTATCCTTGGAGACACAAATATCATGACTTCCCAACACTTTGACATCAAACCAATCGCCGGATGTATCGGTGCAAAAATCATTGGTGTGGACTTGAGCAATAACCTCAGCAATGAAATCATTAGCGATATCCGTAAAGCTTTAGTTAAACACAAAGTCATCTTCTTCCGAGATCAGAACCTTGACGCTCAAGGACAAGTAGCCTTCGCCCGACGCTTTGGGGAAGTCACCACAGCCCATCCCACCGTTCCCTCATTGCCAGAAAACCCAGAAGTTCTTGATCTCAATTACGGTAAGACTGTGAGCCGTGCCAACAATTGGCACACTGATGTGACATTTGTAGATCGTCCCCCTCTTGGTTCTATTTTGCGGGCCCTTGTCATCCCGCCATCAGGAGGTGATACGATTTGGGCAAACTCCGTGACTGCCTACGAAGATTTACCAACTCTCCTACGTAATCTTGCTGACCAACTCTGGGCAGTACACAGCAATGCCTACGATTATGCAGCAGCTACAATTGACTTACCAGAAGAGGTCTTAAAGCATCGGGCTGTTTTCACCTCGACTGTATACGAAACCCTGCATCCAGTTGTCCGCATCCATCCTGAATCTGGTGAACGTGGGTTATTTATTGGTGGGTTCGTGCGCCGTCTGCGTGGTTTATCACAGAATGAATCTGATGAAATCGTGAAATTGTTACAAGCTTACATCACACGTCCTGAGAACACAGTCCGGTGGCGTTGGAGAGTAGGCGATGTGGCTTTCTGGGATAATCGCGCTACTCAACATTATGCGATCGCAGACTACGGCAATCAACCTCGCCATGTTCAACGAGTCACACTTGTGGGTGATATTCCTGTTGGTATTGATGGTAAGCAGAGTGAGGCTATTAAGGGAGATTCTTCTGCATATAACCGACGTGAACCCGCTTTAGTTTAGAAAAGATCAATACCTTTTTTATCTTTGTACAGGCAGTCCGTTCAATTAAAGACTGGGCTGCTTTATCATATTGCTGTCCTCGTCTTTGTGGTTCAAGATTTTTTACTCCTAAGACATAAAGATAGTAAGTATTTGCTAAATAGCAGAAAAATCAGCACCAAACAAAACAGTGGTTTTAGCAATACAATCGGGTTGTCCTTTAGAAAACTTTTAGCAAATTGGGCATTCTGACGGTTCTTCTATCCGCTTTCGTTTTATCGTTTCACAATGTTACTGTGCGAGTTTTGTTTTCAGAACATCTCGTACTGGGTTTATTTCTACTGGGTGGATACGTTAAACCGGATTTGCAGAACTCATTATTGCTGATGTTCATGCGAATGCTACTAGTGGTTCCACTTATGGCATCTCTAGCATTCAAGTTGTATCCATCTGCTCTTAAAGAATTCCGAGACTTATTCAGGCGGGAACGCACTGATGTTTTGCTCCAAGCATTGGGCTGCGGAGTATTGATGTTTGTGTATATTGCATTACTCTACATGGCTATTGGCTTAATTCCTACTGGAATTGCCATGACCCTATTTTTTACTTATCCCGTGTTTACAGCGCTGCTTGCTTGGAGGTTTTTTGGCGAACGTCCTACACTTTTCCGTTGGCTAGTAATAGTAATTATTCTAGGGGGCAGCGTACTCACAATTCCTCAATCTTCTGCTGCTTACAGCAGTGACACCATTACTACTGGCATTTTCGCCAGCGTTGGTTCTGGAGTTGTTTATGCGTTTTATAAAGTCCTAGCCCAAAAATGTTTAGAAAAATTCCATCCAGTTCCCTTCACCTGGATTAGTTTTACCTGTACCCTACTGTTTTCTGCTGTAAGCTTACTTTTCTGGCCACTTCCCAGCACCCAACTTGATTGGACACCCCTGTGGATTGGCAGCATTTTTTCTGGTTTAGTTAGTTTCATCGGACATACTTTCAATAATGTGGGAATTCGCATGATTGGCGCAACTAAGGCTTCTATCATCGGCGCAAGCAGTCCAGCGTTAACAGCATTAGTCGCATGGGCAACAATTAGCGAAACTTTAAACCTAATTCAAAGCTTAGGGATTGGTATTGTCACATTAGGAATTGCACTGTTGAGTGGAGAAAGCTTTGTACATAGACGTAGCCCATAAAATTGCTCAAAAATAAGAGTTAATTAGTGATTAATTTGTAAAGTATTTAATTTTTGATTTCATGCAGAGGAAGACACTGAGGAAGA
>NZ_JAWJTF010000374.1:0-1805 GCF_048836525.1 Nostoc sp. CALU 546 | reverse complement strand
ACCCCATCGTGTAGTTCATAATGCCTGTCTGAAGATTCTGGATACCAGGCGATAAATTCATCAAATGTTACTTGTTTGGTTAAGGCTTGAGTCATACTTTGCCTCTTTGCTTTATGTCAAATTTGACTCCTTTCCAAACTTCTCCCCGACACAGGAAAGGGTTTTTTCTCGTTCTCAAGTTCTGCCAGGAATGAAGTACTTTAAGGTTTCTGTATTTTGTTAATTAGAATAAAGGGAAGAGTTTCCTGAATTGTGTTATCTGTCAAATCCAGGAAACGAAAAATTATATAATTTCCTAGGGGTAAAAATGGAAACAAAATATGTTGCAGTGGAGCGATCGCATTTTTGACGTTTAAAGCAAGGTAAAAGGGTGCAGCAAAACTGGCGATCTTGTTTCTCACGAATGATTTGGGATTGCCATAGTTGTTAGTAGGGAACTTTTAACTAACAATTCCTAGATTGTTGTATATTTCGATGAGATTGCCATCAGGATCGCGAAAATAAGCTGTGCGGATTCCCCAGTCTGGGCGATCTTGTGGTTCTGTTACAACGATCGCATTCTGAGTTTTTACTTGCTCATAAACCTCATCCACGTTATCGACTGCGAAAATCAAGACAGTTTTATCTCGATTGACAACATACGAAGGTTGTTCGATTCTGGGGACTACTTCAGCCATTAATTCTTTTTTGAACAAACCCAGCTTGAGATATCCGGTATTAAACTCAGCATATCCGCTATCTTCATCGCCCCAATCGACATCAAATTTCAGCAGATCCCGGTAGAACAGAAAAGAATCTTTATAGTTGGAGACAAGCAGTCTCAGGTGTGTTAACTGAAGCTTCATATCTGTTACCTTAGTCTACTAACTGTGAATTCTAGGTTCTGGATGCAAAGTCGCCAGCAACTCGCTTTCGACAATTGCCAATTCATCAAGCCGTTGCATGACAATTTCTCGGTCGAAATAAGTAGCAGCTAAAACCCAATATATACCGTAGTGTCGCGCTTCGGATGCCATTAGCCCACGATAAAATTTTGCTAACTCTGGCTCTGGACAGTGAGCAGCTAATAATCCCAGGCGTTCGTGAGAGCGAGCTTCTATTAAACCAGTTACTAGTAAGGAATCCAGGAATCGCTCAGGTTCTTTGGGGCGGACTTGAGCTTTTAAACCCGCGCCGTAGGGAGGCGGTGGTAGGGGGGCTAGGGGAATATTCCGGCGTTCTAACCATTGGTTAACTAGCTCAAAGTGTTCTAGTTCTTCGCGGGCGATCGCAGTTAGTTCCCGCACCATCTTAGTATTGGAAGGGTAACGAAACATCATGTTTAAGGCTACGCCCGCTGCTTTGCGTTCACAGTGGGAGTGGTCGAGTAAGATGATGTCTAAGTTAGCGATCGCTTGTTCAACCCAAGCAGAGCTTGTGGGCTGTTTTAGGGCGTTGATAGTCGATAACTGAGTAAGCACAAAGTCACAAAACTCCAGAATTTAAATTTGGCTGAGTACCCTAACAAATTGATTTTAATCGTGGATGGGGCAATTTGTTGCTTTTATACCTTTTGCTCTCTCTCTCTTAGTCAGCACGTCATTGATTACCAAAAGCTTAAAATACCTCTAAATGGCTCTTGTTTGCTGTCTTGTCCACGCACGAAATGCTTTCATTGTCACATTTCTGCCATTGGTTTTACTCAGTATCAAATATTCGGGAATCACTTTGCAAAAAAGAGCTACTCCAATAATATTGGAATAGCTCTTTTTTTGTTTTTGTCAACTCAATTTTCACATATTTACAGAGATGGTTGATGATGTATT
>NZ_JAWJTF010000345.1:0-2011 GCF_048836525.1 Nostoc sp. CALU 546 | reverse complement strand
ACCTAATGGGAATACCCTCAGTTAGGAGTATACGCAAAAGAAGTAAGGAGGAAAGAGGCAGGGGGCAGGGGTCACGAGGCAGGACAATAGGGTTAGGATAAGCATTTTTCACTTTCCTGGTGGTCTGGTGAAAGGGGTTGGAGGTATTGGCTAAAAGAATGTATTCAAAGCTTTTCCTCTTTTTCCGTTATTTTGGAATTTTATTGTGTGAATTAAAACTTAAAATTAAATCTGCCAGTTTATTTATTTATTGCTAGTATCATAGAATATAATAAGATACACCCTAAACACTTAGTCCCAAATGTTCTCTTGTCTAAGAGCAAACTTAAATATCATTTAACTTGTCAATGCTTTACTGTCAGTTATAAATGAGGTATTTAGAAGAAGCAAACTATTACACCAATATTTTGATAAATTGAGGTTATTTGCCTCAACTCAAAAAAATTTGAACTATAGACCTAGTAGACAGACTTGATGTCCGTTAAGCTATCAATAGTTTGCTTGCCAAGAAAATTAGACAGTTAGCGAATGATAATTTTATGGGAAAATGTTTAAATTTTGTATGGAAGCTTTAACAAAACTCACAGATGTTTTTTTAGGCTATTTATCGGTTAAATCTATTAAATCTCCAATGATAATATTGCTATGAATCCACATAGAGGATCTGCTGTTCTCAGTTCTGCAACTTTCAAAATGCAACCATCTGCAACAGGGCTGACCGAGAATCATCGCCTGAGACTTTTTTCTGGCTCCGCCAATATACAACTGTCTCAAGAAGTCGCTCGTTATGTGGGCATGGACTTGGGGCCAATGATTCGCAAAAGATTTGCGGACGGAGAACTTTACGTTCAAATCCAAGAATCGATTCGAGGTTGTGATGTCTATTTAATCCAGCCATGTTGTCAACCTGTAAACGATCATTTGATGGAATTATTGATTATGGTTGACGCTTGTCGTCGGGCTTCTGCGCGACAGGTGACGGCAGTAATTCCTTACTATGGCTATGCTCGTGCCGATCGCAAAACAGCAGGACGAGAGTCAATAACTGCCAAGCTGGTTGCTAACTTGATCACCGAAGCAGGTGCCAACCGCGTTCTAGCAATGGATTTACACTCGGCTCAGATTCAAGGCTATTTCGATATACCTTTTGATCATGTTTACGGTTCGCCAGTATTGCTAGATTATCTAGCCAGCAAACAACTGCCCGACCTAGTAGTTGTTTCCCCTGATGTTGGTGGTGTCGCACGAGCCAGAGCATTTGCCAAAAAACTGAATGATGCCCCACTGGCAATTATTGACAAACGTCGTCAGGCACATAATGTCGCAGAAGTGTTAAATGTTATCGGCGATGTTAAAGGCAAAACGGCAGTGTTGGTGGATGACATGATCGACACTGGAGGAACGATCGCAGAAGGAGCGCGATTACTCCGTGAAGAAGGAGCGCGTCAAGTATACGCCTGTGCAACTCATGCAGTCTTCTCTCCACCAGCTGTGGAGCGGTTGTCCAGTGGATTGCTTGAGGAAGTCATTGTCACCAATACGATTCCCATACCAGAAAACAATCGTTTTCCCCAACTAGTGGTGCTGTCAGTAGCTAATCTCTTAGGAGAAACTATCTGGCGGATTCATGAAGATACTTCAGTCAGTAGTATGTTCCGTTAGTAAATAAAAGGCTGTCATTCGTGTTATTGGCAGCCATCTGGTGAAAATGATGTAGGGATAATTCATGAATTGTCCCTACCAAGGATTTCGAGCAACGCAAAATTAATTTTCACCTTTTTTATCAACCTAAATTTAAACAAGTTGTTAACTATATCAACGAACTTTGGGGGTTTGAGTCTCTAATCAGGCATTCCTATGCAGAGCATAGGAACGAGATAAACGAGATAACAATGAGAAATTGATCTTTTTTCGACTTGTGTGTACACCGTAGCCTTGCAAAGGGGGGAAATAGAAAATCTAGTTCCCTCCCCAATGCATCGGGGAGGGTTAGGGTGGGGTAAAACCTTGG
>NZ_JAWJTF010000385.1:0-1713 GCF_048836525.1 Nostoc sp. CALU 546 | reverse complement strand
TCAAGCTATCTGGATTAACTCCTAACGATCGCAAATGTTCCACCAACCGTTGCGATCGCATCTGTTCTTGTTTCAAGGACAATTGCGCTTCCAATGCCTGTTGCACTGTGACAAACATGGGTATCGACCTGCTTGGTTGTTGATTTAATTTTAAGCTGTTAAGTCAGGAGTTAGAAGTCAAGAATTGGGAATTTTCTTCTTCATCTCCCTCATCTCTACTGAATTTGTGAGAGCAGAGTCACGGTTTCCGCTACACTGAGACTTGGTTTATTGCATTGTAATCAGGCATGGAAATCGGACAAAAGGTTAAAGTCTATCGTTTGCGCGATCGCGTTTCTCCCCCAGTTGTGAAAAAACTCGGACAAGTGGGTATCATCCAAGGCTACAAAGTCACCGATGGTGGTGGAATCGGTGTAGTGGTGCTCTTTGACGATAATTATTCCACTTGGTTTTTTGAAGATGAAATCAAACCTGTGTAGTTGTGAAAAACTTAGAGCCGGGTTTTTCTTGGCATCTGAATTTTAAAGCACAGGTTGAGAGTCTTTGTTGAGTGCTAAGTTGGAATTGAAAAGCTCGGCGGTGAAAATAGGAATCAAGTAATGGCTCTAATATTGACATTTTTGGGCAAAGGCGGCATCGCTCGTACCAAAATTGCGATCGCCGCAGCCAAATTATTGGCAAGTCAAGGCAAGCGTGTACTCCTAGCAGGACAAGCAGAACCAACGTTGCAAATCCTGCTGGGTACTCCCATTGCTGCCGACCCCCAGGAAATCGCTCCTAATTTGCAAGCAGTCCAGTTTCAAGCATCTGTACTACTAGAACGCAACTGGGACGAAGTAAAGAAACTTGAGGCGCAATACCTCCGCACCCCCATCTTCAAAGAGGTTTTTGGTCAAGAACTGGTAGTATTACCAGGGATGGACAACGCCCTAGCCCTGAATGCTATCCGCGAATATGATGCCAGTGGCAAATATGATGCGATCGTCTACGATGGCACGGGTGACTCTTTAACCTTGCGAATGTTGGGCTTGCCAGAATCTCTGAGTTGGTATGTCCGGCGATTTCGGCAATTGTTTGTCAACTCCGATTTGGGGAAGACGATTACTGAATCGCCCTTGATTCAACCGCTGATTAGCAGTTTTTTCAATGTAAATTGGACAGCAGATAACTTTGCAGGGCCTACTAACCAAGTCAATAATTTCTTAGAAAAAGGGAGAGCCGCTCTTGCCGATCCTAAGCGTCTCGCTGCTTTCTTAGTAACTACAGGAGATCCCCTTGAGGTAGCAAATGCTCGTTATTTGTGGGGTAGCGCTCAACAAATCGGTTTAACTGTCGGTGGTGTTCTGCTTGTGTCTACTGAAACGAATGTCAACCTGTCAGAGGAATTTATACCTCTACCTGTGAGCGTCGTTCCCGACTCGCCAACAGGTGACTGGCAACCATTGATAGACGCCCTACCCAACTTTGAAGCACAAGCGCTACAAGCTCCTAAACCAATTGAAATAGACATCCACAATCGTCAGGTACGCCTATTCTTGCCAGGATTTGATAAAAAGCAGGTCAAGCTTACTCAATATGGGCCAGAAGTCACTGTGGAAGCAGGAGATCAGCGACGCAATATCCCCTTACCCCCGGCTCTGAGTGGCAGACCCGTTGCTGGAGCAAAGTTTCAGAATAATTATTTGATAATTTCGTTTTAATTTAGTTAGGAGT
>NZ_JAWJTF010000423.1:0-1278 GCF_048836525.1 Nostoc sp. CALU 546 | reverse complement strand
CAATGCCCCATTCCCTAAACAGTATTTTGGGCAACAAATTGCACTCCTAACGTGATATTGGTATTACAGAGACTCAATCTCTATCTATTAGTTAACAAGCATTATGGGTTTTGCAGACCTATCGATCGCAGAGATAGCAGCCGACTACAGCATTCCTGTAGAAAAAGTGTTTTCTCTGTGCAACCAACTGGGAATCGCCTACAAACACCAAAAGACCCGTTTGGCGTTAGAAGATGCAAAGGCAATTATTTCCCAAATATCGTCTGAAACACACCCAAAAGGTACTAGCGACTCAGTGGGTGATAACGAAGTCACTTGAAGGGTGATCTCGGCTTTGGCTAATCACTGATAGCTAATGGCAAAAAACAATGAGTCATTAGCAATTAGCAGCTTGGAGATTGAGAATCGCTTTCTTAGCTGTGTTGAGCGTCAAAATTTTTTTAAGGGGAAACATGTTTAGAAGACTAATTGGCGTTGTTGTGGCCACTGTTTTACTCTCGTTTCAATTGCTTGTCGGTAGCGCGACAGCAGTAGAACTGGACAAAGCTACCCGAACAGTGCCATTAAATACTGAAGGTGAGGTCACCGTACTCAGCCTTAAACAAGTCAAAGAAGGCAAACGCTTATTTAATTACGCTTGCGCCCAATGTCATGCCGGGGGAGTTACCAAAGTAAACCAGAACGTGGGACTCACTCCAGAGGATTTGGCACTGGCAACACCCAACCGTAATAACATTGAAGGCTTGGTGGATTACCTGAAAAATCCCACTACTTACGACGGCGAAGAAGAAATTTCCGAAATACACCCCAGTATCAAAAGTTCAGATATTTTCACAGCAATGCGAAATCTGACAGATGATGACTTGGAAGCGATCGCTGGTCATATTCTCTTACAACCCAAAATTGTTGGTACTAAGTGGGGAGGTGGAAAAATCTATTACTAAATCCCGGAATTAGTATTGCGTATTGGGGCATAGGGCATAGGGCATAGGGCATTGGAAAGAGGCAGAGATGCAGGGGTAGGGGGAAAACTCTTCTCCCATTCCCCATTCCCCATTCCCCATTCCCCATTCCCCATTCATTACTGATTGCACAGCTTTTTGCCATAAATTGCTCCCCATTATTAAAAAAAAATTGTATCTATGACAGATTGTCATATTTGGCGTTGATTTTATTTAAAATGAGAAAGGGAAAAAAATTAGATGTTAGGAGAGAGCTATGAAATTAATTTCGGCAAGCTGGAGACGCCTTAGTTTAGCTGTGTTAACAATCCTTTTA
>NZ_JAWJTF010000264.1:0-2903 GCF_048836525.1 Nostoc sp. CALU 546 | reverse complement strand
ATATTAATTCATAAAAACCAAGTAATTCAAAGTTAATTAGTCATTGGTCACTAGATTTTGGTACATATCTCGTCCATTGTGGGCGGAAAAACTTTGTCTTTCATCGGACTAATTTAAACCATGTTAAAGAGTGCGTGTGGTATGTCGGAGGATGTTTTAAACGTCCTCTGCGAAAAATTATCGCGGCAAATTTGTTTCACCTGACATCTTGCACTATTTTTAATAACTCTATTTTCGTAGCTTGACGATTATTGATCACAAAATCGTGATTTTTTAGTGATAAATATGTTTTTCATCAAAAAAAGTTGTTGATAAATTTAAATTAATCAATATATAACCTGACGTTAATACTTAGTACTTAAGTTAAAAAAAACATGATTATTTTAGTCTGCGCAAGCAATATCAGCCAGTCTTGATTTGTTATTCGCTGCTATTTATTGGCTGTTAAAAATGTATCAAATCTCAAGAAACATCTAAGTAATTTCTGTAAATATCTAGAGCTGTTCTTTACGAAATTACTCATGTTATTGAGAGATGAACTGAATAGCAATCTCGTAAGCCTTAAAACGGAGAACAAAGAATGAAAGGACGCTTTCACCCTAAAAACAATTTGACCCTCAACCCATCCGGTAACGAGTCAATTCGTGATGTGATTGACCGCGTTAGTTTGAGTCGGCGGCGGTTCATCATGACGGCTGTGGGTACATCAGTGCTAACTGTTCTGGGTGATGTTTCCATCGGTGGCTTTCTTCAAAGTGTTGATGCAGCGCCAATTCCCAAGGGAACTGGATTTGCTGGCATAGGCTTCAAGAGCATTCCACCGAATCTACTCAACCCAGCTACAGGACTTCTGGAAAAGGATCTTGTTAGTGTTCCTGAAGGTTACACAGCTAAAGTGCTGATTGCTTGGGGAGATCCGATCGCACCTGGTGGCCCAACTTGGCTAGCAGATGCCTCCCAAGATGCTGCTGCTCAAGAAAAGCAGTTTGGTATGCACAATGATGGGATGCACTACTTCCCTTTACAGCCAGGGAATGTTGTTGGTCGGACAGTAAGTTCACAAGCAAGATCATTAAGAGGCTTTTTAAATCAACCCATCAATACTGGTCTGCTGTGCGTCAACCATGAGTACACCCAAGAATCAATTTTGCATCCCGATGGTTTGGATGTAGTCACAATTGCCAAGGTACGGAAGTCTCAGGCTGCTCATGGCGTGTCTGTTGTAGAAATTTCCAAAAACGGCAATGAGTGGAGTTTTAATCGTAATTCGTCTTATGGTCGCCGCATTACCGGCAACACCGAAATGCGAGTATCGGGGCCTGCGGCTGGCGATGCATTGTTAAAGTCGAAAAAGTTTAACATTACGCCAACTGGCTCTGTTGATACCGGCACACTCAACGATGGCTACACCGCTTATGGTACTCTCAACAACTGCGCCAACGGCTACACTCCTTGGGGTACTTACTTGACCTGTGAGGAGAACTGGAACGGCTACTTTGCTAATCCCACAGGAGATGTAGTTGCAATTCCAGGCATCGAAAAGTCTGATATCCTGGCAGGACAGAATCGATACGGTGTACCTAGACAGTCTAGCTATCGCTGGCCGGAAGTTGATCCACGCTTCGATGCCAGCACCAACCCACTCGAACCCCATTTATTCGGCTGGGTGGTTGAGATTGATCCCTACAATCCTCAAAGCAAGCCAGTCAAGCGTACTGCTCTTGGTCGGTTCAAGCACGAGAGCGCTCAGGTTGTTGTTGATGACAATAACCGTGTTGCTTTCTATCAGGGTGATGACGAGCGCAACGAATATATCTACAAGTTCGTTTGTGCCCAACCTTTAAATCCCGGAAATCCTGCTGCTAACCGCGATTTGCTCGACAACGGTGTTCTGTACGTTGCCAAATTCAATGACAACGGTACTGGCAAGTGGATTCCTTTGGTCTACGGTCAGAATGGTTTGACACCAGAAAATGGTTTCAGAAGCCAAGCTGAAGTACTCGTTAAGACAAGACAAGCTGGCGATCGAGTCGGCGCAACCATGATGGATCGCCCAGAGTGGGTAGCTGTACGCCCTCGGATTGGTGGATATAAAGAGATTGAAGTCTACTGCACGCTGACTAATAATACTCGTCGTGGCACAACTCCAGTTTCCTCCAACCAGCCAGACGGCACAACAGCAGCAGGCGGTGCGCGTCCTCCCGTAAATGCTTCCAACCCACGTCCTGACAACCGTTACGGTCACATCATTCGCTGGCGCGAAGATGGACGCAGCGTTACGGCTACAACTTTCAAATGGGATATCTTCTTTGAAGCTGGCGACAAAACCAGACCTGAACCAAATCTTCAGGGCAATATTAAAGGTGACGACTTAAGTTCACCAGATGGTCTATGGTTTGACGACTTTGGCCGCCTCTGGGTTCAGACTGACCACGCAGGTGATGGTATCGGTGATTTAGTAAACATCGGTAGCAACACTATGTCATGTGCTGACCCCAATACCAAACAAGTTAGGCGCTTCTTAACCAGCCCTACGGATTGTGAAGTAACTGGTATTACTAGTACACCCGATGGCAAAGCGATGTTTATCAACATCCAACACCCAGGCGATCGCGGGGATGCCTCGAATCCCACGATCGCCAGCAATTGGCCTAATAGTCAAGGGTATGGCCCATCTGGTCGTCCACGTTCATCAGTGGTAGTAATTACCCGTAATGACGGTGGCGTTATTGGTGGTCTATAAAGACTAATAAGAACGGATTCATTTAGCAAAGTATCTTAAATAGTTTTAAATCACCTTAATTCTTGACTCTAAACACGGGCAAGGATTAAGGTGATTTACTTACAGGGAATGTATTCCAAGAGGGCTGCTTCCTCTCAGTCAACGTCATTGGTAGGCCGAG
>NZ_JAWJTF010000375.1:0-1798 GCF_048836525.1 Nostoc sp. CALU 546 | reverse complement strand
AAGGATTTTTCTGTAAATAGGCTTATATGCAACTTCACATTAAATTGGTATAACCTGTATCCTGTTCCCTATCTCCATCAATGAATTTAATTGTGCCCGACTACTTATCTATTTTTTTTGCTATGGTGATCCCAAAGGAACTATTAAGTGCTTACGAGGTGTAAATTAAATGATTAATTGAACTGATTGTATAAAATCTTACAAGCAAAGGAATAGGATTTATCCATAACGTGCATCTGTTTTGTTACTTATTAGGTTGGGCAATACGCGCTTCAATATCTTCCAATGTTTGTAACAATAGACTCCTTGCCTGCAATTGCCAGCCCCATTTCTGAATTCTGTAAGCTGATATAGTACCAACTATAGCTGCTAACAAACAGATCGGTTGATTTAAAGAAATTCCGAATAACAAACCCAATCCAGCAATTCCCCAAAATGGTAAGGCTACTGTTTGTCTTTGTTCTTCCACAACTTGGGTAACTATATTAGATTTCTTATTAGCTAATAATGCTTCTTTGACTTGTCGTTGTTCGGCTGCCGACACTGATAAACCTATTTTACGACGTAGTTTTTCTATTTTGCGGGCATCAGTGCTGTACTCAGTTAACTCATCTTCTGCCATTTTCAGGAGTCGTTCTAGTTGTGCCATTGTGGATTCCATCCGGTATTTTGATACAGCTATCAACCTAAATAATTGTTAACTTTTATTGACTATATGGTTGTATTTAATCGCCAAATTTAAAGTTACGCGACAGAATGAAAAATCTAAAATTGAATATGGGGAAAATATACTAGCGGTTACGCACTTACAAGTTGAGTATAAAATTAAAAGGTAATTATGGCTACAGTATCTAAAAGCACTTTATCTCTATCTGCCCAGGAGCGATCGCTGATTCTCTGGTTTGATGAAGTTGGTATTGCTGATATACCCGTAGTTGGTGGTAAAAATGCCTCACTGGGCGAAATGATTCAACAGCTAACGCCCAAAGGCATTAACGTTCCCACGGGATTTGCCACCACTGCTTACGCTTATCGTTATTTCATTCAATCAGCCGGCTTAGAAGCAAAGCTACGTAAACTCTTTGCTGACTTAGATGTTGAAGATGTGAAAAATTTACGAGAACGGGGGAAAAAAGCGCGATCGCTCTTAATCCACACCCCGTTTCCTGTAGAATTGCGAGAGGCGATCGCTACAGCCTACCAAAGTCTCTGTGAACGATACCATGCAGAGACAGATGTGGCAGTCCGTTCTAGCGCCACCGCTGAAGACTTACCCGATGCTAGTTTTGCTGGACAACAGGAAACTTATCTCAACGTTGTCGGTGCTGAAGGAGTTTTAGCAGCTTGTCATAAATGCTTTGCTTCCATATTTACCGATCGCGCTATTTCTTATCGACATGCCAAGGGATTTGACCACTTTAGCATTGCCCTGGCTGTAGGCGTGCAAAAAATGGTGCGCTCTGACTTAGCAACCTCTGGGGTGATGTTCTCCATTGACACAGAAACCGGATTTAAGGATGCGGCACTAATTACAGCTGCTTATGGTTTAGGTGAAAATGTTGTCCAAGGGTCTGTAAATCCCGATGAATACTATGTTTTTAAACCAACTTTAAAAGCTGGTTTCCGCCCAATTATTGATAAAAAATTGGGCAGTAAAGAACTGAAGATGATTTATGATGATGGCTCCAAATTTACGAAAAATGTGTCAGTTTCGCCCAGTGAAAGAGGCAAATTCGCCCTGAATGATGAAGAGATTTTACAACTAGCAAATTGGGCATATTTAATTGAAGACCATTAT
>NZ_JAWJTF010000245.1:0-3194 GCF_048836525.1 Nostoc sp. CALU 546 | reverse complement strand
TGTCGGCGCAGTCCATCCTTTAGGGGTACGAAGGACAATCATCGGCCAACGAGGACGTTTGGCAACACCCGAAGTCCTGGCTTCGGTTTGGATTTTCTTGATTTCCAAAATAACTGTTTCCAGAGTTGCTGCCATCAGTTGATGCACTTGCGCTGGATCGTGCCCTTCCACAAAGTAAGGTGTGTAACCGTAGCCCTTGAATAAGTCCTCTAGTTCCTCGTGGCTGATGCGGGCTAGGATGGTGGGGTTAGCAATCTTGTAGCCATTCAAATGCAAGATTGGTAAAACTGCACCATCCCGAATGGGGTTGATAAATTTATTAGAATGCCAAGCTGTTGCTAGAGGGCCTGTTTCTGCTTCCCCGTCACCAACAACTGCTGTCACAATCAAATCCGGGTTATCGAAAGCAGCCCCGTAAGCGTGGGAGAGGCTGTAACCTAACTCGCCGCCTTCATGAATCGAGCCAGGAGTTTCAGGTGTGCAATGGCTACCAATTCCACCAGGAAAGGAGAACTGTTTGAAAAACTTCAGCATACCTTCCTCGTCCTCGCTCTTATCAGGATAAACCTCAGAATAGGTTCCTTCTAAGTATGTCGGCGCAAGGATGCCCGGAGCGCCATGACCGGGGCCTGCGATGTAAATCACGTCCAGATCATATTTTTTGATTAAACGGTTCAGATGGACGTAGATAAAGCTTAAACCGGGACTTGTACCCCAGTGTCCTAACAGGCGATTCTTGATGTGTTCTGGCTTGAGGGGTTCTTTTAGCAGTGGATTGTCCTGCAAATATATCATACCTAGAGCTAAATAGTTG
This sequence comes from Nostoc sp. CALU 546, assembly GCF_048836525.1. NCBI lineage: Bacteria > Bacillati > Cyanobacteriota > Cyanophyceae > Nostocales > Nostocaceae > Nostoc > Nostoc sp. CALU 546. The sequence continues at coordinate 2,380 of NZ_JAWJTF010000245.1, read as the reverse complement.
CAGGCACGCCAGTAAGCATTTATCTGACGCAGTTCTTCAGTACTAAGTGTGGCAGATTTACCGTTTTCAACAACTGAAACCTTTGTCTTAGAAGGAGAAATGGTCATAGATTTTGAATCCTACTAATCTATTTTTAGTTAAAGAATCGTTGAACACGCGATGTCTGATGACAAACTGCTCCACGTCTACACAGTTTTAAAACCCGATATTTCAAGACTAAATATGAATACCAAAGAAGTGATGTAGTACAGTGCATCTACCATTGGGTACTACATTGATCAATCTCAAAATGGTTAAGCGGATATCAATCGATAACTATGGTTTTACTTGCGGTTCACTTATACAACCAGCTACTTCCAATACAGTTTGCATAAGGTTAGCAATTAACAAGACTATGAAATAATTGAGTCATAAAATCGATCTTTCCCAATTACAAAAATCTCGATTTTTAGCTAATCTAATTGTATTGCCTGCACTTCACTATTCACTACTATCTTGTTTAAAAGTCCCTTATATCCTGATTAAAAGGGTGGAATGTGCATTACATACAGTATAACTACTTATATTCTGATATATCTTCTAACTTAAACATCCAACTAAAGGTAGATAAAATCCACTTTAAAAGTTAAATAAATTGGGCTGCAAAATTAGTGTTATATCTGAAAAATAGATAGATATAAATATTTTAATTTAAATTAAAAATAATGACATTAACTTAGTTTAACGTTAACCATTAATTAACCTATTTATGATTTTTTAGGTCAGTGGTGGTGTTGATGGCACGTTAGCGTACCACCCCCGTTTTCTAAATGGGCATTTCCTGATAGCAGTAACTACAGCGCCAGTAAAGTTCTCCCAAACGTACATGACGGAGTAAAATGTCTGAACAGTTAGGGCAAAAATGCTTACTCATCATCGATTGACTGATTGTTGTAGATATACTCAATTTACGAGGACTTGTTAATAAAGCTTTACTAGGCATATATTTGACTAACCTTTGTCAATTTGCTGATAAAGGTTAGTATGACACTCTAAGATTAGAAATCGTGTTTAACCAAGCGTTTGATTGGTGTATAAGTTGTACAAGTTTTACTAAGATATTTAATTTTTAACCTTTATTTAATAACTTTTGAGCGTTTATCTCTCCTATGGTGTAATTCCATTTAAAAAAATATTTACAACATATAAATTGGCTGTAGTAGAAGTATACATCGGGAGCATGTCAACTTTGTTAGAACATATGAACTATTGAATAGTGGCAAAATCAATGAAAATATAGGAAGAAATCAATTTTCACAACAACAATGGAACCAGCTAATCAGAAAAAAATCCAGAAACATCTTCAAGCCATAGCAAAAATTCTGTATCAAGAAGCAGAGACTAAAGAATTAGAGAGCCTAGCTGGAATTGAAAAAACAATCAGAGCGCAAACTCTAGAATATATTACGCCAGAATTAGGGTTTTTTTTCTCAAAGAAGCAACAGGAACTTCATCGGGGAGAGTAAGAACAATTAAAAGTATTCTTGGAGAATTGCCAATCAGTGAAAAACAAGCACGAAAGTTAAAACTAGAGAAAAATCAGAAAATAAGTCCTTACTTAGAACAATGTTGCTTGAGAGCAAGTGCAAATGTCTCCTATGAAAATGCGGCAAAAGATATTCATAAATATACCGGGATGTCTATTTCTGCTAGCACACAACAAAGAATCGTTCAGCGGTATGATTTTCCCGAAATAGGATGCGAACAAGAAATAGAAGAAATTAGCCTGGATGGCGGTAAGGTGAGGCTTAGGACAGAAGAAAAAGGAGAACCATGCATCTGGAAAGACTATAAAGCTATCTGCATCAACCAAGAAATAAAGGTAGCGAAATTAGGCGAAAATGAAGCTTTAATTGATTGGGTAAATAAACAACACTTGGCAGAACCATTAACCTGTTTAGGTGATGGAGATCCAGGGATATGGAAAATAATTCGACAATTTAATTGTCCAGGAGAAATACGGGAGATTTTAGATTGGTTTCATCTGATTGAAAATCTACATAAAGTTGGTGGTTCTCTCAAGCGACTCAAAGCTGCGGAAACTTTTCTTTGGCAAGGAAAAGTTGATGAAACTCTCGCCCTCATCTCTCCACTTAAAGCTAAAAAAGCCCAAAATTTTTGCCGATATTTGGAAACTCATCGACATCGAATTGTCAATTATGAGTATTATCAAACCGAAGGTATTTGTTCTATTGGTTCTGGTGCCATCGAGTCTACTATCAAACAGATAGATCGGCGACTAAAAATATCTGGAGCACAATGGGATGAATCTAATGTCCCTCAAGTTCTCAAGCATCGCTGTGCTTATCTTAATGTCCAGCTTTAGAACCTGTTTAGTTCT
>NZ_JAWJTF010000341.1:0-2032 GCF_048836525.1 Nostoc sp. CALU 546 | reverse complement strand
CAAAACACCGCAAGATAAATAAAACAGTAAATATTTGGCATGACCTAACTTATCTTCAACGTTGTTGCCAAAAATCCAAAGAAATAACATATTGCCACCTAAGTGCAACAATCCCCCATGCAAAAATTGTGAAGTAATCAAAGTTGCCCACTCTGGTACTGGTTGATGTACAGAGATACCAGCAAAGCTTAAGGAGAGTTCTCGTGGAACTACAGCCGCAAGGTGTAAAAAACCATTTAATGCTTGTGGGGGAAGACTTGCTTCATAAAGAAAAGCGAGGACGTTGGCAGCAATCAGTCCATAAGTTACATAAGGGGTGATTTTGGTCGGATTATTATCGCTAATTGGAACCACGGGCGTTTTTCCTGATTTGTTAAGACAGCGATTCTAGAATACTGAATTTTGCAAGTATTTTCTTCTACCTCGTGGATAAATCTCGCTTTTAAACTTAAAAACCGAAAGCCAAAAATCCACCATCGACGGTGATACATTGTCCAGTGATGAAAGATGCCGCAGGCATACAAAGAAATGCTACTAAACCCGCTACTTCTTCTGGTTGACCAACCCTTCCCATAGGTGTTTGTGATAGAACTAATTTGAGAAAATCTTGATTATCGAGTACAGATTCGGTTAGAGGCGTGCGAATAGCCCAAGGTGCTACGGTATTTACCCTAATATGATCGGAAGCCCATTCAACTGATAGCGATCGCGTCAGTTGATTTATAGCCGCTTTAGTCATACCATAAGGAGCGCCTGTACGGTTCGAGACTAAACCCGCCACCGAACTTATATTTACAATGCTGCTATTTTCCCCATTTTGCAGCAGAGGGTAAAACAGACGGCACATCTCAAAAATTGATATCTGGTTTGTCTGGATGATGAACTCATATTCAGCAGTCGTGTAGTCTACTACTTTTTTGCTGATATTGGTTCCCACATTATTCACCAGGATGTCTAATTTATCCCAGGTTTTGCCAACCTGCTCAAAAATGGCTTGTCGCCCATCAGGGGTTGCAACATCTGCGGTAATCCCATAAGCAGGTAAGCCTGATTGTTGCCAGGTAATTAATTGTTGTTCAACATCTTGAGAATTCCGTGCCACAATTGTGACTTCCGCACCTAGAGATAAAAACTCATTGGCAACAGCTAGTCCAATGCCTTTGGTAGCACCTGTAATCAGTGCTTTCTTTCCTGTCAGTGTCCAGCGTAGACGTAGCCCCTCGTAGGCATCGCTCATTTGTAATTCTGCGGATTTTTTATTTTCAAGCCATCAATAACCTAATAGTTTATCTTGCAGGTGTCCGATGCGATCGCTTTTTATAGTAATGTAGGCGATCGCAACCCCTAAACTATTCACTGCATCTGATTCCAATTCAATAGCTGACCAAACTCATGTTTTTTTCAAATTCTCTGCAAAATCAACTCCAGCGCTGGAACGAAACCATTCGCAATCAGCCGAAAAATCCCAATGCTTACATTCGCCGAGGCATGGTTAACTTTCAACTAGCCAAGATTGATGAATCTATTCAAGATTTCGACACAGCAGAGCAATTGGATACTAGTATTAAACCCTACCTCTGGCAACGGGGATTATCGTACTATTATGCAGAAAGATTTGCTGAGGGCGCTGAACAATTTGAAATAGATTTGACAGTGAATGCTCAAGATGTAGAAGAAACAGTATGGCGATATCTCTGCATAGCTCGTTCGTTAGGTGTTGAAGAGGCACGTAATTCTTTACTAACTGTAAAAAATGATCCTCGACGTATTATGCAGTGCGTATATGATTTATATGCAGGAAATTGTATACCAGATGATGTTTTAACTGTTGGTAAATCAGAAGGAATAAAGGGAAATTTTTACAGTCATCTTTACTTGGGATTATATTACGAAGTCGAGAATAATATTGGTTTAGCTCAGGAATATATAGTTAAAGCTGCTGATAATTTCAAAATTGATGATTATATGTGGTGTCTGGCATGGGTACATAAGAAGCTACGAGGATGGCCTTGATTTGCTCAGAGGATGTTTT
>NZ_JAWJTF010000357.1:0-1918 GCF_048836525.1 Nostoc sp. CALU 546 | reverse complement strand
CAACACGCCACTCATCACTCCAATAGCCTACATCAGCAGGGCTTTCGGCAATCAGAGAGAGAATCGATTGGGGAGGCGATGGTCTACGCTGCACCCAAGAGAGCGATACACTTCTATAGTTAAAGAAATAATTGCAAATCAAAACTTTTTAAGTTGTCGCGGGTCTTCATCCGGTGGATGCCAACCACCTTTGAGCCAAAGACGACGAGCTTTGACAATAGAGCCTTCATTATGACGTTCATCATTGAGGTCTAAACGATTAGATTACTTGTAGCTCGTCCTACAGAACTAATTCCAATAATTTTTAGACCATCTGCTGACCAAATAAAGTGGTCTGACCACTTTTCCTGACGTGGATTAAACAGAGGTAGCATCTGGCCTGTATCTGGATCAATTCCAGTGGTGAAATTGTAGCGGTATCCATTACAACGCTGACAGGCTAATGCCAGATTATCAGGTTCATCCGAACCCTTAAGAGACTGGGGTACAATATGGTCAATAGAAAATAGAGCAGCACTTGCTTCTTCTGAAGAATGACAGTATTCACAAAGAAATTTTGCTCTTTGTCTGACTAATTTTTTGGTTACATCATTAACTGTCATGATTCAGAAATGATTTTGGCATTAAGCAAGGTAAAAATTCTATCCAGTTCCAATATGCCTGCCAATTCAGCATCTTCTTCTGTGGTTAGCAATCCAGCTTTCTTTTTCTCAGACAATTCTTCGAGTCGAGACTGTAATTCTTCAGTAAATTTAAATAAATGTATGTCCCTAACTTTACTGAGTTTTATTCCAGAATCTACCCAGAATGAGGGTTGAACCATCATTTGAGTAATCATAGGCTGTATGTCTCGTTTAATTTAGCGGACTGGTGGTATTTTAACAGCGAATCTTCGGTTACCAAAGAAACTGTAGATAAATACTGGCAGCATAAAGACAAGGAGTACCAACATTATAAACGGCGATCGCTTCTTTAGGTAGTAAGAAGTAGGTTTGCTTAAAGTCACAGTTGGATAAAACCCAAGTGAAGACCTCCTTAAGCAATTGAGCCAAAGTTTACCCAATGTACGAAGCCAAACACTAAAGATTACGATCCTGACAGTAGGTTCTAGGGGTTGACTAGGTAAGTTGAGCTATTAGATGGCTTGGCTGAAAAATCCTAGACAATTGAAGAAGCAGCATCATCCCTCATACCCTACTAAATACTCTTGAACTAAAGGAAATAAAGCGATTGCCATCTGTTCAAATTTATCGCCGTCTGGATAGGGGCAAGATACAGCCAAGTTTTTGTCATTTTGCCAGTGCTTGTTATATGGTTCTGGGTCTAATGGTGCGTAGATGAAAGTTAACACCTGATCGCGCCACCAGCCACTTAACTGAATTAGTTTCTTTCCTGGTAACAAGTAAAAGTTAAAACTAGGATAGTAATTATGTTTGTGGAGAGAATCATAATCAATTAAACTATTTTGAAAGTAAGCTTCAAAATAAATAGCGTCTGATAAGCGATTGTAGACTCTTCCCTTCTCCTGGATAGGAGATACTTTAAAACGTAGCCAAGGGAAATGCACTTGGGCTATTTTTATTGCTGCAAGTTCAAATTCGATGGGAACAAGAACGTTATTATTCATTTTTTCCTTTGTGCTTTAAGAATAATTTAAAATATTTTGGGTTATTAATAACGTTTACTTTAGTGTACAATTCTCTAAAAATAAAATAATTTTACTAAAATTTAACTGAATTAATTAATATTCATTTAGTCACAGCTTCGATTTTGTGATTGTAAACGTTCTCGAATTAAGAGCGACCTACCATTGAGATAACGAGTGCAAACATTGGTATTTAATAAATACCTCACAGAATTTCTTCCCTTGTTTCAAAATCACCCTTATAGTCAATAACAATTGATTGGATCGTCTTGA
>NZ_JAWJTF010000214.1:0-3868 GCF_048836525.1 Nostoc sp. CALU 546 | reverse complement strand
AACATCCTCGATAAATAATAAATGGTTGGTCGTCATATTGTGCTAAAATACGACGACCAATTTTAGACCCACGATTTACTGGGGTTTAACTTAATTTCTGTGCCAAGAGACTTTAGGCAGAATTTGTTTGTGATCAACTCGTTTCTGATACTTGATGGCAAAGTTTAACAGAGAATCGAGTAGAGAATCAGAGAGCAAGTGAGGCTGTAAACCTAAATCGAGCAATTTTGTATTTTTAGCGTTGAAGTAATGTTCTTCTTTTTCAACTCTGGGATTATCTAGGTGATTGATTTCTACGCTCAATCCCATAGCGTTACCAGCTTTTTTCACCATCAAGGCCAAGTCACCGACGCTGAATTGTTCGGTAAATTGGTTAAATACGCGGAATTCACCTGGTTGTGCAGGGTTAGCGATCGCTAATTCTACACATCTGACTGTATCCCGAATATCTAAAAATCCGCGAGTTTGTCCACCTTTACCGTAGACAGTTAACGGATGTCCAATTGCTGCTTGAATACAAAAGCGGTTTAGTGCTGTACCAAACACACCATCGTAATCCAGCCGATTAATCAATAGTTCGTCCATTCCCGTCTCTTCGGTTAAGACGCCATAAACTACACCCTGGTTTAAATCTGTTGCCCGCAATCCCCAAATCCGGCAAGCAAAATGAATGTTATGACTATCATGGACTTTGCTCAAATGGTACATTGAACCGGGCTGCTTGGGATAAGGTAGGGTATCCTTGCGTCCATTGTGTTCAATGGTGATATACCCTTCTTCTATATCGATGTTGGGTGTACCGTATTCACCCATCGTCCCCAGCTTCACTAAATGACAGTCCGGGAAATCTTCCCGCATGGCGTACAGTAAGTTCAACGTCCCAACTACATTATTGACCTGGGTAACAACTGCATGTTCTCGGTCAATCATGGAAAATGGGGCCGAACGCTGTTCACCAAAATGCACCAGAGCATTTGGCTGAAACTGCTGTAATGTTTTATGGAGAAATTCGTAATTCGTAATATCGCCGATGAACAAGTCGATCGATTTACCTGTCAAATCTTGCCAGCGCTGGAGACGTTGTTGAATTAGTGCGATCGGAGTGAGAGTTTCAACACCAAGTTCATTATCCCAGTGCCGCCGCACCAAACTATCTAAAATTCCAACTTCATAACCTCGATTGGAAAGGTAAAGAGCAGTTGCCCAACCGCAATATCCATCACCACCAATAACCAGGACTTTCATCTTCACCAGTTTTTACTCGCTGATAGCTAAATCTACCAGGTTTCTGTCCCCTCTTAATCATCATTCTGAGGGAAATGTGGATTTTGGGAAGTGGAGAGCGGGGAAAAAGCAAGGGAGGCAAGGGGAGAAGAATTAACAACCAATGCTCAAATTTCAAAACTTTAAAATCCGATACTGTTGAGCAATGTAATAAAACAAACGATAGTACTCTGGAAATTCTTGGCTCTTGCTTCGTCCCTGCCAATAGTATTTCACTTGACTTTGAGTTAGTGTCAGTGTCATTGAACCTACTCGCTGATCAACTTCTACAACCATTACCCCTGATACTCCTTGGGCTGTTTGAAAGTTGGATTTTAGCTTTTTTCCGGTCTCTTGATCATTTGGTAGATACTGACTTGCCCATCCCCGAATTTCCACGGTGTTATCCTGTGGTGAAATAAACGCAATTCCATCATCATTTGTTGGGACTGCTAAAGAAGTCCAGTTACTCGGATATGGAAATTCAAAGCCATAACGGGAGTTGCTATAAGTTTTCCAGGCGATCGCTCCGGCGTTAAAATCATTGGCAGTACAACCCCACAGGATTATTAACAGGGCAATGACTCCGCTAACACTGGCTGCAAACCGATAAATTATTCGCCCCAAACTACAGGTTTTATTAGCAGTCGCCATTTACATTACACATTTTGTCAAAGTCACTGATTTTATAGAAATACCAGAAACTCAGATATTGCACCATTCTCAATCAGCCAACTAGTAGTCTGCCACAACATTAGATTTGTAGTCAGCGATAAATTGCTCAATTTCAAGGGTTAGAGCCACTGACTACGAACCACAACCCATCAAGTTTTCTGCTGCATACAGTTGATGATGGCTATTTATAAATAGCATCTCAGTCGAGAATGTAAATGAATGTAACAAAATTAGCGTCAAAACGCTTTACTGTCTTGACAACTAATAAAAGAACCTATAACTTGATATACATACCCGGGTAAGACCGTTAAAGAGTTATATGCAAACGCAAACTAAGCAAAAGGTCACTTTGTATTTATCGCCAGAGTTGCACAAGAAACTGAAGATTCGTTCAGCAGTCGATTCCGAACCAATGTCAGAGCTTGCCGAACGTGCCCTCGTTTTTTACCTATCTAATTCAGAATTGGTTGACGAGGCGGAAGATTCTTCTTATGGGCGGACTCATAGAGTTTATTCATGCCCAACTTGTGATAGTTCACTAATTTTACGTGATGGGGAACTGGTTGCTTTGGGCAATCAACCAGGATTAGTTGGTCAAGAGCATCTTTCCATTGATGAGATGGATGAAGATGAAACCCATCCCAAAGGTGAGGAAGAGTTAGTTCCTTGCTAAATAAATAGGAATTATGAATTATTCATTCATGATTCGGTTGTCTTTACCAGAAGCAATGTCTCTACTGTCTCTATAAGGTCTCAAGTAGGTCGAAGTATGAAAGAAGAGCTCAATATCCTAATTCAAGCTCAATACCCTTTAATCTACCTTGTGACCTCCGAGGAAGAGAGGGCCGAGCAAGCAATTTCCACAATCGCCCAGTTGTTAAAGCCCCAGCGCCGAGTATTTATTTGGACAGTAACACACGGGATTGTGGAGTATGGTCAACCCCGGAATGTTACTCAACATAATACCGTGTCTCCAGAGGCGGCGATTGAGTGGATTATCCGCCAGAAAGAACCAAGTATATTTATTCTTAAAGATTTACATCCCTTTATAGATGCGCCTGCAACTAACAGATCGTTACGTGATGCGATCGCTAGTTTCAAAGGTATGCAGAAGAACATCGTTTTGATGTCTCCGATGCAACAAGTGCCTATAGAACTGGAAAAGGAAGTTGTCGTTCTCGACTTTACTTTGCCAGATATGGTTGAGTTGAATAAAGTACTAACTCACCATATAGAGCAAAATCGTGGTCGGCGGCTGACAACAGAAGCCAGAGAAAAACTTCTCAGAGCCGCTTTAGGTCTAACTAAAGACGAAGCTGAAAAAGTCTACCGTAAGGCACAGGTAACTACAGGGCGTTTGACGGAAGATGAAGTAGATATTGTTTTATCTGAGAAAAAGCAACTAATTCGCCGCAATGGGATCTTAGAATACATCGAAGAAGATGAAACCATTGATGCTGTAGGTGGCTTAGAAGAGTTAAAGAGATGGCTCAAGCAACGCTCTAACGCTTTCACAGAAAGAGCGAGAGAGTATGGTTTGCCTCAACCAAAGGGGATGTTAATTCTAGGGGTTCCTGGTTGCGGTAAGTCATTAATTGCCAAAACTACTTCCCGGCTGTGGGGTTTACCACTGTTGCGGTTGGATATGGGGCGAGTCTACGACGGCTCAATGGTGGGACGAAGTGAGGCAAATCTGCGAAACGCCCTGAAAACAGCAGAATCTATTTCTCCAGCGATTTTGTTTATCGATGAATTAGATAAATCCTTTGCTGGTAGTGGAGGTTCCTCCGATTCTGATGGCGGGACTTCAAGTAGAATCTTCGGCTCTTTCCTCACATGGATGCAAGATAAGAAGTCACCAGTGTTTGTCATGGCAACCGCCAACCGAGTAGAACGCTTACCTGGCGAGTTTTTGAGGAAAGGACGCTTT
>NZ_JAWJTF010000350.1:0-1978 GCF_048836525.1 Nostoc sp. CALU 546 | reverse complement strand
AGCTTGGCGTTGTCTTATTTCCCGTAGAGCCGCCTCAGATTCGGCTCGGATTTGATCTTGGCGTTGTCTGTATGCCCGCAGAGTAGCTTCAGCTTCCGTTGGGAGAGCAGTTGAAGTAGGCTGATTCCTTGGTTCGTTGACATTATTCCCTGGAAGAACTCTGCTCGGAGTATCTTCATTTGGGGGTTTTGTGGCTGTGACGGCTTTAGGAGTGGATGGCTCAGATGAACTAGAGGATGTTTTTGGTATATCTTCGTTGAGCTTTGTGTAGAAATAGGGAGTTAAAGCATAAATTCCATAAATTATACCTGTCAATCCTAAAATGGTGGCAAAAAGTACAACAGCCATAGAACGCAATTTTTTAGCTGTGTTAGAAGAATAATTTTCTGGAGGTGTAATTTCAGGTTTTAGAGGAGTTGTGGACTTACTATCTGCGCTCGCTTCGTTAATTAATGAAGAGGATTTTACTAGAGGCACAACACGCGCAAAAATCGGCTCGACATCTCTATCTTTGAGTCCCAAAGCTTCTTGAAAAGCTTTCAACTCTTTTTGAGTATCTTGATTTAAAGGATATTGCTTATTAATTTCCTCAAATAATACCTGCTCGTATCGCTGCAATCTTTTTTGGTATTCTTGATAAGGTTCGAGAACTTCAGCTTCAATAATTGTCGCTTCTTCAGATGACAATCTTAAACTCTGCCTTTTCAAATCTAAGGTATTGCGTCCAATAGCAGAAATTACACCACGACTGGCAAAACGCTCAACTTCTTGCCGATATCTCAACTTGGGATCGCCGATGGGTGCTTTAGCTAGCCGAATTTTGAAGCCTTCCTTAACGGCATAGATTTCTGGTTGCATGGCGGGGGCTGCTTCTTTAACTTTCTTTTTGGCATACTCATGCAACTCATCTATGGAAATCACACCATCATTATCTTGATCTGCTGCTCCTGTTTCAATACCTTCGACGACATAACGAGTATAAATTGAGAGACTGTCTCCCTCTTGTTGGAAAGAATATTGTGTAGAAGTAGAAGAGGTGAGAACAACTCGCCCTTCACCTCCCAGTTGAGTATAAATATCTACAGAGCCGTCATCCTTAGCTGATAAACCCTCTGCAAATGCGCCACTAAAACAACAGTCGAGAATTACGACTTGTCTCTTACTGCGGCTATCGCTCATAACATTATGTATAAAATTAGCCGGAACTGCTGTCGCTTTGACAAGCCGCCCCTGGGGATTTTTGCGAGTGAGACTAGTTGCTAAGTAAAGTTTACCCGTTTCATCTTTAATACCGTGACCAGAAAAGTAAAGCAATATGAGGTCTTCTTTTCGGCGATCACTAAACAATCCCTCAATGGCTTCCTGCATTTTTTGCGGATCGGGATTCTCCAGCTTTTGGATATCTGCTGCTGCAAATCCACCCATTTCTGGATGCTGCAAAACTTTAGCGATCGCTTGTACGTCTTTGACTGAAACTGGTAATGGATTCAAGCCAAGTCCATACTCACTGACTCCTATTAGCAGTGCTACCTTCGCCATGTAACTATAACTCCCTCCCAGTTTTGAGATGTCTTAGACGGCTGCGTGGAACTTTCGAGCTTGTTCAATAGTGGCGGTGAATACCAATTCAAAATACCATACGGGTTCGGGAGCAAGAGTACAAAATTGAAAAAGCCAGATATAATCAGGGTCTGAGTGTATGTATCTGTCTCATTCTTTGTTCAAATTGGGATAACGCCTGCTGAATACTAGCTTTGACATCATACCCGCTATGCGAATTTCTCTGGAATTTATTAATTAGAGAAAAGTTAACTACCACCACTCCCCGACTAAATCCTTTCGCTCTCCTCACCGTACCTACAAACCATAGTATTTACAGTCAAGCTTGTAGTCGCATCATTTACGGAGCATTGCCCCTGTTTTTATAGCCTCATAACGGTTATTGCCATACGATTTCCTGTACAACTCACTGTCATAA
>NZ_JAWJTF010000328.1:0-2181 GCF_048836525.1 Nostoc sp. CALU 546 | reverse complement strand
CTCCATCAACACAGGCTGTAGTGTGAATAAACCACTACCTTTTTCAATTAGGCTGCGTCTTTCTAAAGCTGACAATGCTTCTAGGAGTTGAGAAGACGCAATCAAGGATAATAAATCAGCCTGTATTTCGGGAAAATTTACAGGTTCGCGGTTGATTGCCAACCAATACATGACTGATTTTTCTAAAGCTGATAAACGTTGAAACTGTTGTTCGAGCAAATCTTGAATATCACCGAATACAACAGTACCTTGAGCAAGAAAATTAGAAATATTACTATCAAATAAATCCCGGATTGTGGTTGCTACAATCTTCAGCGCCAGTGGATTACCTGCATAGGATTGAATTAGAGTTTGCCATTCATCAATTGAACCAATAAAGCTACCTTTGCAGCTAAAAATTGCTTGTCCATCAGCAATTAATAAACCAGATAATTGCATAGTTCTAACAGGCAACTTTTCGCCTTCAATTACCGCCACCTCTTTAGGCTTTTCTCGACTCGTCAGCACCAAACAGCTTTGGTGGCGAAACTCACCAATTCGCTTAAAAAGCTCACCATACCCTTCGTAACCAGAGCGATATTGACCTGTTCGACCCTCATTACTGGTTAAGATTGTCTCTGCATTATCGAGAATTAGCAGACAGCGATGTTTTTGGAGATAGGTAAGCAGTCGAGAAATGCGATCGCTCACAGATTCGGGTAAATCTCCCTGCTGTTGGTGAGAGAGAACTTGAATCAAGCTAGTGAGTAGCGCTTCAATGGTAGGGGCGTTATAGAGCGATCGCCAAATAACATACTCAAAGTTTTCCTGAAGTTTCTCACTCAACTTCACAGATAAAGAAGTTTTACCAATTCCCCCAATCCCCAATAGTGCCACTAACCGACAACGGTCTTGATTAATCCACTGCTCTAAGGTGGCAATTTCTTGGAAACGTCCGTAAAAAATCGAAACGTCGAGCGCTTCACCCCAGTCTTGATAAGTTTTTATGGGATTATCAGGCTTGATTTCTCCAGTATTGTTCTGACGAGAACACCATCTTCTCAAAGACGAACGGAGGTTATCTTTAGTAACTTTCTCACCCATCGCCTTAGAGAGCATTTTCCAGAGTCGAAAGCCAACAATTTTGATGTAGTCGGCATCATAATCAAACTTTTCAGCAATCTCTGGATATGTTTTCTGTTCCCATGACTGTCGGAAAATAATTTCTTGCAAGTCATTTAGAGGTGTTTTTCCCAGAATTATTTCAACAATGGCTAAGGCTTCTTCGGCAGTCATTTACCCAGAGGTTGCTTACTAAAGTTAACTTCAACTTGTAACTTTCAATAACTATTAGTTACTGCAAAGATTTAGCAACTTTTTTAAGATGCTATCAGTTGTTGATTCCTAACGAACAACAACTTTAAATCATCAACAAAATCATTGAAATTATTCTAAACTATGACTACTACCTTACAAAGACGCTCTAGCGCCAATGTCTGGGAGCGATTCTGTGAGTGGATCACAAGCACCGATAATCGTCTATACATCGGTTGGTTCGGTGTCCTGATGATTCCCACCCTGCTAACAGCTACCACTTGCTTCATCATCGCCTTTATTGCTGCACCCCCCGTAGATATCGATGGTATCCGCGAGCCTGTTGCTGGTTCTTTGATTTATGGCAACAATATTATCTCTGGTGCGGTTGTTCCTTCTTCCAATGCGATCGGCTTACACTTCTACCCCATTTGGGAAGCAGCTTCTTTAGATGAGTGGCTTTACAACGGTGGCCCCTACCAGCTAGTAATTTTCCACTTCTTAATTGGTTGCGCTTGCTACATGGGACGGCAATGGGAGTTGAGCTACCGCTTGGGAATGCGTCCCTGGATCTGTGTAGCTTATAGCGCTCCCCTGGCTTCTGCGACTGCTGTCTTCTTAATTTACCCCATTGGTCAAGGCTCTTTCTCTGATGGTATGCCTTTGGGTATTTCTGGAACCTTCAACTTTATGTTGGTGTTCCAAGCTGAACACAATATCCTAATGCATCCATTCCATCAGTTAGGTGTGATTGGTGTGTTTGGTGGTGCTTTAATTTCTGCGATGCACGGTTCTTTGGTGACTTCTACCTTAGTTCGTGAAACTAGCGAAACCGAATCTGCAAACTACGGCTATAAGTTCGGTCAAGAACAAGAAACCTACAACATC
>NZ_JAWJTF010000301.1:0-2466 GCF_048836525.1 Nostoc sp. CALU 546 | reverse complement strand
ATTCTGAATTCTGTTGTAACTATCTTCCCAACTTATTGGGAATACCTTCACAACCACCAGGAATAGTACCTCTGGTTTTTTCGCCACCCCAACTGCAACAGTAGTGACGTGTAGACTCAGACATCCTTTGTACATTGCTGAAATCAGCATTTTCCACCACAGCACCAGTTTGTTCCCCGGTTTCATAATCTGGTGGTTCAGTGCGACTGCGGGGTGATGCTTTATCCACTACACCATAGAATAGGCGAATCCCGTTCAGGTCAGCATCGCTAAGATTAGCACTATATAAAATTGTGCGAGAAAGATTGGCTTTTACTAAATCACAACCGACCAGATTAGCGCGGACAAGATTAGCTTCGCTCAGATCAGTCCAACGCAAATCAGTACCAGAAAGGTCTGCTGCGGCTAACATTACGCCTAAATCAATGACGCGCACACCTTCTAAGCGGTCTTCTGCATATCCGCCACTTCCGTTGAAAATGGCTCGGCCTAATCGACCATCGCGTTTTAGAGGTGAGAGCAACTTGGAACGTGAGAGAAAACGGAGAATTTTCGCTTTCCCACTAGCATCGACACTACTTAAAATTGCCGCAGTGCGTCCTTCAGCGATCGCTCTTTCTTGGGGCCAATCTTCTAATAATCCTTCTTCATCTAATACCAAGTCGGAAACACCTTGGAAATAAGAATCAATTGTCTGTTGCTGGGTAATAATATTTTGCTGAACCGTCAGCATATTTTGCTGAATTGTCAAGTCTTTGGAAATGACATATTGTCGCCATGCTACGTAAACGGCGATGATAGCGATGAGAATTTGCCCCAAAGCGCCAAACCATTCTGCTAGGCTACCAGCAATGTCCCAGTTAATTTTGCGTCCTAAAACAAGCAAGCGATCGCCTACACCTGTAAATTTGATCAAGCCGATAATCGCTACTATTAGTCCTAAAAAGGCAACAAACAGGGTGCGTTCTTGGGGTGAAAACCACTCGTTTAAAACTTCTTGCAACCAAGGCAATAATATCGCGAGGGATAACAGCAAAGCTATCAGCGTTCCGATAATGCCAACGATCCAGTTATTAAGGATAACTCCAACAAGGGTGATGGCGATCGCGATTAGAGTAATCAGCAATGCCCTCGGCTTAACTGTAAATTGCTTGGTAATGGGTTGCTTGAAGTCAGAACGGGCTTGTTGTTGTAAATGCGGAGATTTTAAAGACGCGATCGCCGCTAATGCTTGTTGTGTCGCTAGTGCTTCTGAGTTTAGGTTTTTCTCCGTTGCACCACCGTCAAAGTCATCTGGCTGCAAATCGTTTTCGGGGGCTGGTTCTGGGGTTGGTAGATTAGAGGAATTAGATTCAATCGTCATGTTTTCTATTTTGCCCCCTCAATCCACGTTATGCAGCGTTCCGACCGTAGTAAATTGTTAAAAAACAGGCTAAAAATTATTCTGCTTGTCCTTCTGGCAACTACCACTATTGCCCTGACAGTCATTGCTAGAGCAGTTGCTCACCTGAATTTAACAGCCTGGAGCGATCGCAATTTGCATATTCTGCCATAGAAAGTAATTTAATTGGAGCGATCGCTTTATTCTGCTTACTCCTTTGAGGTGAATGAGTATTCGTGCCAATCACAAATGGGGCAATACCCAATCGCTTGATAAATATGATTGGCTGTGGGATTGGCTAAATCTGCTATGAGGAAACAATGGCGGCATCCCTGGTCTAGCAGTTTTTGGCTTAACGCTGTGACACAGGCAGTAGCATATCCTTTGCGACGATACTCTGGTGGTGTATAAGCTAAATTGATTCGACCAATTGTAGGTAACACTTGTTTACTAGACGCAACTGAAACTGGAGTGCTATCAACCCAAAAATAAGTATTCTGCTGTTTCAATCGATTATCTACTTGGTGTTCGACATCCTCGCTCACCGCCTCATCTATCTCAGATAAAAATGCAGAAAGCCACTTGATCAAAAGAGAGCGATCGCTTTCAGTTGCCAGTCTAAGATATCCTCTGGCCGTTGAGACTCTTTGCACTGCCGTTAATTGGTAAATTTTCATTACCACCGACCGTTGATAGAATTGTCCTGTCAGCGCTTGCCAAATCTGCGAGAATATTTCTGCCTCTTTAACCAGTCCCATGCTTCCTGGCAGTTGCTCTTGACGCAAATCTTGAGCAATCAACCGCAAGGCATCCATATTCTGGGCTTTGGATAGGATCAATTTTTGGGGTGGGGTGCGAATGGCAACAGCTACAATCTCCCCACTTGTTTGGACAATTGCTAAATAAGGCTTACCCAGATAACGTTCTGGGTTATGCAACAAGGTATGCAAAATACTGAGCAAAACATTATTTTCTACCTGATGCTGGAGTAAGTAAGCCTGAGTGTAGTGCCAGAATTCCTGAATGTTGTCGAATCTATTTAGTTGCATGATTAGCCTTCCTCACTAACCATTACTATCAAATAA
>NZ_JAWJTF010000321.1:0-2243 GCF_048836525.1 Nostoc sp. CALU 546 | reverse complement strand
TCTGTATCCCTCGTTCGTATACAACACGGTCTGCCAAGCGCCGGAGGAGAAACCATCCATACCCGCCTACTTGTAGAGTACCTGGGGCTGGCTCTGCGATCGCATCAGGATTGAAAGGTTTTCCATAATCCCAAATTCTAATCTCTAGTCGGTCAATCCACAGATAAACATTAATCTCAATGGTTGTTTCCGGCGGTAAAGCATGATGAGCGTGACGAACAGCGTTGGTAAAGCCTTCTGCTAATGCTAAATTGAGGCGATCAAGTTGGGTTTTTGACCAGCCAAGTTGAGACAAATGTTGCAGACAAAATTGCTCAAACCATTCTTGCACCTGGTTTAGGAGCCTGAGTTCGCTCTTAACCGTCAGATGGTCTTGCTGCACTATAGTAAGCATTAACTGTGACTTGAATATAAGTAAACCCAAGTTGCTAGTTATTAAATTTTGCGCTACTCGCAAAATTTCTCTGACATAAAAAAATCTAAATTTACATATTTTGTGTACCAAAATACAAAACATGAAGGATTTTGGCATTCGGAGGGTTGTAACTAGCAACTTACGTTAAGTAAGTAAAAAATGTTTGTATTTGTTGACTCTTGGTAATTTGAGATTTTGGAAGAGTTTTTTCATCCAAAACTTCAAAATCCCAAATGGAATCTGAATTATTTCAGAATTCAGAATACAGATCAGAGTTTAATTCTGAATTCTGGCTTCTGAATCCTGAAGTTGTTTCCTGTTAAAATTGACGCCTGTTAATTGTTTTCAAAAGCACATCTGCATCTGCTCTTGAAACTCACAGGCGTCAAAACACTTTGTGGTGACTAATTTAGAATAGTCCCAAGGTCAAAGATTTATCCAATGGCAAAGCAGCGCCAATACCCAGCCACAGGGTGACAAGAGTACCAAAAAGGAATACTGTGGTTGCAACTGGACGGCGGAAGGGGTTTTGGAACTTATTCACGTTCTCAATAAAAGGAACGAGGATTAGACCCACTGGTACAGAACCCATTGCTAACACTCCTAAAAGTTTGTTAGGAAGCGATCGCAAAATTTGGAAGACTGGATACAAATACCACTCTGGTAAAATTTCCAATGGTGTGGCGAAAGGATTTGCTGGTTCACCGGTCATTGCTGGATCTAACACGGCTAGAGCCACAATCGCAGCGAAGGAACCCATGATCACAATTGGAAAGACGTAAAGTAAGTCATTAGGCCAAGCGGGTTCACCATAGTAGTTGTGACCCATGCCTTTAGCGAGTTTGGCTCTTAACTGAGGATCGCTCAGGTCAGGTTTCTTTTGTGTTGACATTTTGAAATGTGCTCTCCTGCTTAAGTTAAATTAAAGCATTTGTGAAAGCTATCAGCTACTAGGCAACCAACAGCCGGCAAACAGCGTTTGTATATCTACAGTAAGCCGCCTGGAGGGTGTCTACAGCTTTAGGCTTCAGATACAAGTATTTGTTTTTTGGAACTTATGTGCAATTAATTTCTTGTGTTTCATAAGTTTAAAACAAACAACTCGATCTGAAAACTGACAAATGTTGCCTTTCGCTAATAGCTGAGATTACAAAGGCCCGGAAATACCTTGCTTACGGATCATCAAGAAGTGAAACAGCATGAAGACTGCAATTAACCAAGGCAATACAAAGGTGTGGGCGCTGTAGTAACGAGTTAGTGTTGCTTGACCAACACTCGAACCGCCGCGCAACAGGTCAGAAATCAGAACGCCAACCACGGGAATTGCTTCTGGTACGCCGCTAACGATTTTCACAGCCCAGTAGCCAACTTGATCCCAAGGTAGAGAATAGCCGGTAACTCCGAAGGAAACGGTGATCACAGCTAGGATGACACCACTTACCCAGGTGAGTTCGCGGGGCTTTTTGAAACCACCTGTAAGATAAACCCGGAAGACGTGCAAAATCATCATCAACACCATCATGCTCGCAGACCAGCGATGGATGGAGCGAATTAGCCAACCGAAGTTTACTTCATTCATGATGTACTGCACTGAGGAGAAAGCTTCAGTGACTGTTGGCCTGTAGTAGAACGTCATGGCAAATCCAGTAGCAAACTGGATCAGAAAGCAAACCAGGGTAATTCCACCCAGACAGTAAAAGATATTGACGTGGGGAGGGACGTATTTGCTAGTAACATCTTCAGCGAGCGCCTGAATTTCTAGGCGTTCCTCAAACCAGTCGTAAACGTTGGCCATACAATCTCAAGTTCCTAAAAGTCGGTTGCGGTT
>NZ_JAWJTF010000215.1:0-3828 GCF_048836525.1 Nostoc sp. CALU 546 | reverse complement strand
AAAAACAGTCACGACATTGTTTGCATGAAGTCTTACGGGCTAAAGGGTACAGAGCCAACAGCCTAGGCAGAGCCACTCGGAACTTGTTCCCAGCCTCCATGCTTGGAACGAGAATACAATAAGTCTTGGGGCTTTTCTTAGTTCCATTCGTACTAGACCATAATTTCTGGCGGTGTGATCGCAGCATATAAATCAGGCGGAAGTAACGCATCTTGAATGTTGATTTTCTTCGGTATGACACCCTCTTTAAAGAATAAATCTGCTACACGCTGTTGTTCCGCTATCAGTTCAGGACTTAGGCCTCTGCGTCCTGCGAAAGTGCGACGAGACATTACCTTGTCGGCCACATCCTCATCGAGCTTTTGTGTGGCGATCATCAACTTTTTCACTTCATTTCGATTCGCCTCTGCCCACTTATCAAGGGCATGAAGTTCTTCAATGATAATTTTGAGCAAGCCAGGGTTTTCTTCGGCAAACTTCCTATCAGCAATATAGTAGCCCCCAGGAGAATCTAGCCCAACAGAATCTCTGAGGACACGAATTCGACCCATCTTTTGAGCGATCGCATAGTGGGGATCTCCAGTCATCCAAACGGGAATTCTCCCTTCGAGAAACGCACCCCGCGCCTCGATGGTCGCCATACTTTTGATTTTAATATCCTTGATGGTCAAGCCGATTGACTGCAAAGCTCTAAGAATAAAATAGTGCGATGCCGAGCCTTTTTGAAAATAAACTTCTTGCCCCTTGATATCCTCAAATTTCTGAAGGGGAGACTCTGGAGGTACAGCAATTACACTACTTGTTCCTGTTCTTGCGGTTCTTTGTGTACCGACGACATAAACAAGGTCTGAACCAGCGACTTGGGCAAATATTGGCGGCGTTTCTCCTACTGATCCCACATCAACTCTTTTCGCGGCCATACCTTCCATGAGTTGTGGCCCTTGGACAAATTGCGCCCATTCCACCTTGATTCCCAGTGGCTCCAAGCGTTTCTCTAAAACTTGCCGATTTCTGAAAAGATCCCCTGCACTCTGATAACCCATGCGGAGAACTTTCGTTTTTATCCCAAGAGAAATTGAATTGCCACTAGTACTTGCTACATTCTGTTGGCCTTGTTGGTTACAACTTCCCAACAAATATGCCATAGAAAAACCGCCCAGACTAGATGTAGCAACATTTAGAAAACGACGGCGTTTAATCATAGTTGTTTGATAGATAAAATAGTTTGGATTGGTTGGAAAGGTTAAAAGAAAGCAAAACTAACGCAGAGAATCTCCCCTGCGATATTCAGCGGTGATGTCGTCGAGTTTTTGTTTCAAATTGTCGTCGAGTTTTAGTTCTACAGCTTTGAGGGTGTCAGCAAGTTGTTCTGGACGACTAGCACCAATAATAGGGGCAGTAATAATCGGATTAGCCAGCACCCAAGCTACAGCTAAGGTAGTGAGCGACAATCCAGCAAATTCCGCCACTGTGCGTAATTCTTCCACAGTATTGAACTCGCGATCGCGCCAGTATCGTTCTTGATAACGTTCTGCGGCAGCACCCAGAGTAAAACGAGTCCCTGCGGTGGGGCCTTGAGTCAGATTGTGTTTGCCAGTGAGTAGACCACCTGCTAAGGGATTGTAAGGAATTACACCTAATCCTTCTTCTTTCGCCAAGGGCAAAAGTTCTCGCTCAATTTCGCGGAACAACAAATTATAGCGGGGTTGAATCGAGACGAAGCGAGTTAAATTTCGCACTTCGGCGCGACCCAAGGCGCGGGCAAGTCGGTAAGCTAAGAAGTTAGAAACCCCAATGTAGCGTACCTTACCAGCACGAACTACTGTATCTAATGCTTCTAAGGTTTCATCGAGAGGAGTTGAAGCATCATCAGAGTGCAATTGGTACAGGTCAACATAATCAGTTCCCAGTCGTTTGAGGGAAGCATCGATCGCATCCAAAATGTGTTTGCGCGAAGCACCCTGATCCCAAGGTGCAGGGCCAACTTTACCTACAGCTTTGGTAGCCAAAATAAAATGTTCGCGTTTGCCTTTGAGCCAGCGCCCAATGATTTCTTCGGTACTTCCAGCCGTAGCTAGCCCACCCCCAAGAGGATACACATCGGCTGTATCGAGAAAGTTAATTCCCGCATCGGCGGCGGTGTCAAGGATTCGCCTTGAGGTTTCTTCATCTGTCTGCAAACCGAAGGTCATTGTACCGAGACAGAGGCGAGAAACAGTCAATCCAGTTTGACCAAGTTTGTTAGTTGGTAAGGTCATGGAAACGTTTTTTATGTCGTTAAATTTTGATAAGAAAACGAACCGCAAAGGCGCAAAGGACGCAAAGAAAGAAGAAAAATTCTCTGCGTTCCCATGTCACCGAGTCTTTGCGTCAGCTTTAACCCAAGAGAAGTTTTTCTTTTTTGTATTCTTCAGACAGCTACAGAAGTACGACGACTTTGTGAAATTAGCCATTGTTGCAATTTCGAGTCACTGTAGACTTCATCGGCAATAAAATGATCGCCTTCAGGTAGTACAGTAAAATCTACGGTTCCCCCGACACCACGTAAGGTATCGACAATAGACTGTGTATTTTCAACAGAGAGCTTTTCGTCTTTTGCGCCTTGGAATATTTGGATAGGAATATTTTTTAGGGCAGCTAGTTGGCTTGGTTCTAATGTCGTAGGTACACGACCAGACACCGCTACCAAACCAGCGAAGCGAGTAGGATGAGAAGCAGCGATATGCCATGCCCCAGCTGTACCTAAGCTGAATCCAGATAAAATCACACGGGACGGATCTATGGGTTGGGAGGTAATGAGATTATCCAACAAAGCAATTACGTCAGATTCTCGATCTACCCAGGTTTGTCCTTCAGGAAGTTGGGGGGCTGCAAAGACATAAGGTAAGGGGCTAGATTCATCTACAAAACGAGGTAAACCCCATTTTAGTAGTACATTTATATCTGTACCGCGATCGCGTGCGCCATGCAAAAACAATACAAGGGGTGCGGGTTTCTTGGTATCTTCAGAAACAGGCGAGAAAAGATAAGGCAGTGAAGCGGAACGGTGTTCGATAGGCATAGCTATAATTCCTCTGTATGTTTGGTGGTCAGATACCCGACTTCTTTAAGAAGTCGGGTATCTCGTAACATCTCAATGCCTTGACAAAGATTTAAGCTACTACAAGGCTCTTATCTACTTGGGTAGTAGGTACTTTCGATTCAACTGCTGTACCCTTGAAGAAGTCAGGGTTGGCTTGGGTATAGAACTTGTAAGGATTATTGAATACATAAGCCTTAAAGTCCGCTTCAGAAATCACACCTTCTTGTACCAAATCCCAGCTTTCCGCTAGTGGATCGGTCAAATCTGGTACGTCCCAATGACCAACATCTGAGGAATAAATGGCGTTGATTTTCACACCCAAGGGATTGGCTTTGTCGTTGAATGCTGCTGCGATGGTGCGATCGTCAGACTCGGAACCAAAGAAGAAACTGTTTACCCAGCGATCGCGGATGTCTTCAATTGTCTCAATCCCGGCTGCGGCAAAGTCTTCCAATTCACTACCAACGGGTGAACGGCTATGACGGTTGAAAGAAGAACCCAAGACACTCTTTTTCAGTTCCTCTTTACTCAGAGGATGTTCTTGCAGGAATTCGCTACCAAAACGCTCGAACAATACGAACAATTCATCAGAATTGGCGTTATCTGGGTTGTAGTTTTGTAGTCCTTTTAGACTGCGCTTGGAGAAACGATCTACTAAATGAATGTAGACGTGTGCGCCCCAATCTGCACCGCCTTCAAGCATAGCTACACGCAACTCTGGGAAACGTTTGGTAACGCCACCAAAG
>NZ_JAWJTF010000352.1:0-1959 GCF_048836525.1 Nostoc sp. CALU 546 | reverse complement strand
GAAACTGTAGGTAATTCCTCTACAGACGTTTCACTTGTAACCCCGTTTGCTCGTGCCATCAACGCTTCCTCAAGGAATTTCCCTCAGTGTATCGCTGATCTCAAGTTACCAAAGATAGTATTTTATAATTCGTTAAATAATTGTACGTAAAAACTTATCAAAGACTTATTCATCTGTGTCAGATGCGAAGTCATCACGCCATTTTATAGAATCATTTAACCGCTATATTCATAAAATGTTAGGACAACTACTGTTCTGGATTAAGAAAACGGCTAGAAATAATGAAGTCTAAACATTTTTATAGAATTTTTTCAAGATATGTTTCTAGATACATTTCGGAAAATCTCTGTCCGGCAAATTCCATCTTTAAAAAAGAAAACTATTTCATTAAAAAGTACACAAGATAGCGTCTTGAATTCAGATATTCAAGCTGTAAAGAATTGTCGAGAATGGATTATCTCTCAAACCAAAAATACTTTTGACAATACAAGAGTACTAGGAGTAGTAGCTGCTGCTAATAAAGCCGACAGCTTTTTACCTTACACCATTCCCAAAATCATTCAACAAATTGCTGATATGGGAATGAAAGCAGATATGATTATTGGGCTGAATCATGGTTTTGAATGTCCAAAAGTAATTGAATATTTTAACTTATTGCCAAATGTCAAAATTACTCACTTATATACCGAACCCAAGCCAGAAAATAATATCTCAGCTAAGATATTTGACAATGTAAAATGCATAGGTGAACCTTATTTTTTAGATAATATTTCTCCTGAATCTTCTCAGCATAGAATATTTATTGTTCACCAGAAGGTTAGTTTACATTCATCAGGGAAGATCAGAGTTTTAGGTGATATTTATGGCTCATTACTGTTAAAGAGTATAGAAAAGGGATGGACGCCTCCTGAGTTTGTAGTAACTTTCGATGCTGAAACTCAGTTTTTACTGGAAACCAAATCTCAAGCAATGGAGTCAAATTTAGATACTAATAGCTTGATGCTAATAGTTAATGAGCTAAAAAAAAGTCCACAAATCGATATTTTAAGTACACGCAATAAATTTGTGGTTTATCAAAAATCTACGCTGGATAACATGGAAATTCTCTTACCTGATTATAGTCAAGAAGTACCTCCTATCCAGTTCTTTCTAAATGTTGTACATGGTAGATTTTCTGGTTATAAGTGGAACCCTGGAGGTGGTATTGTTGCTAGAACAGATGCAATAATTAGCTTGTTAGTGATAATTAGTGAAAGATATCCAGGAATACGAGTTGAAGATGTACATCTCAGCATATTAGCTCATCACGCTGGTTTTAGCTCTGATATATTATTGAAAGTTATCTCTATAAATAGATGTCCTAAGATAGGTGAGATGACTACGAATAGTTCCCTCAAAAGTGCTTGGATGGAGCAAATTTATAGATGGAATTCTGGCTGTAAAGGTTTAGAGTTATGTTACGGCAAACACAATATTAGTCCAATAGTAGATGATGGATTTCCTTGGTTTACCATCACAAAATCACTAGATTTTTTACGAGTATTAATAGGTCATAGGAAAATTAATTTATCCACTATTATTAAAAACGTGAATTTTCTGGCGATCGCTCTAATTACTTCCCGTCAAATAAGACGGAAAAGCTCTCATAACCCTGATGTCTTACAAGGCCCTACAGCCAAAGCTTTTTGGTAAAAATTAAGTGTTAGGGACTTTTGCAAGAGGTCTTTAGTGGCATTCCACGCTGATATAGCAGGAGGCAGGAGGCAGGAGGCAGGAGGCAGGAGGCAGGAGGCAGGAGGCAGAAGGCAGGAGGCAGGAGGCAGGAGGCAGGAGGTAAAAGTATTACTATTCCTAGCCTTGGGGTTTTCAAAATGTCCTAACCTATGTGGCTACGGCTATATCTTTATCTTTAAAACCAATTACCCACTAATACATAGGCAGCCCAGTAACCAGGGCGAT
>NZ_JAWJTF010000418.1:0-1393 GCF_048836525.1 Nostoc sp. CALU 546 | reverse complement strand
CACGGATTTTCTGTTCTGCATTTTTGCGATCGCGTAGCGCAGCTTGCTGTTCGGTAATATCAATTATAAAGCCCGCCATCCGAGCAACTTTGCCTGTAGAGTCTAAAAAGATATACCCGTTATCCTCAACTGTGATGTAAGTGCCATCTTTGCGACAGATGCGAAATTCAAGGTGGAATCGCTCTTTTGTGGATAAAACGCGGTTAATCTCTTTGTTAAAGAAGTTTCTATCATCAGGATGAATTAACTCTACGCAACGCTTCAAACCTCCTAACATCTCAGGCATAGAGTAACCTAATATTCGCTCTACATTGCCACCATATATAATATCGTTGGTATGCAAATGCCAGTCATAGAGAATCTGACCACTCGCTTGAATTATTGCTTGATAGCGATTGTTCCACTCGTCTAATGCATTTGAATGACATCGCAGTTTTTCCTCTACCTGCTGGCGCTCAAAGATTTCCATCTCTAAACGCTTATTTTGCTCTGTGAGTTTTTTTGTGAGGTTTCGTAAACGTAAATGGGTATTTAGTCTAGCTAAAACTTCTTCATGTTCTAAAGGTTTAGTGATGTAATCTACTGCGCCAAGATTCAAACCTTTGACTTTATCCACCTTGTCATTCATGGCAGTTATGAAGATTACAGGAATATCTTGAGTGGCTGGATTCTTTTTCAAAAGTCTGCAAGTCTCAAAACCATCGATTCCTGGCATTAATATATCCAATAAAATCAGATCAGGTGATGCATTCTCTGCTGTATTAACTGCAATTTTTCCATCTTCAGCTACTAAAACTTTAAAGCCGTAATACTCTAAAAAATCGAATAATACTTCTAGATTAATAGGATTATCATCGATTATTAAAATGACAGGTTTTTCATTTTTATTAAAATTCATACTTACCTCTTATTAAATTTATTTTAAATTTTATCGAATTTCTTTGTCTTTAAAATCTTTTGCAAGATGAGGAAAATGGGTGACAATCGGCTTTTTAGATATGCACGAATTTTGGACTTGAAAGCAAAAAGATTTAATTAAAAGTAAACTATTTCCAGAGAATAGCAATCTGATTTGATTCCTGAATCACTCGTAGATATAGGAAATAGGGAATAAAGGTGTACTGAGTTTTTTTTGTTCTGGGTTAGAGCACTGAAATTGAGAATTCAATGTCGGCGATGCCTGCGGTTTTTACTAGCCTACGCTACTTGCAATTTTAGCTTGCCTATTCACCTATCGCCGATCAATCAAAATCTTCTGAATATAATAATTACCGATTTTGACAAGTACTTAACTTCTTATGAGAGTAAACGCTTTCAGTATATAGCGATCGCACTTTTATTCTCTTCCCAAAAGCAAATCAATATGTCGCAAAAGTAGGGGCGCAAAGCTAGC
>NZ_JAWJTF010000314.1:0-2311 GCF_048836525.1 Nostoc sp. CALU 546 | reverse complement strand
ATGAAATATATGAGGGTAGAGAATAGGTAATAGGTAATAGGGAATAGGAAAGAAAGGATAGATCCGGACGTAGTCTTTTTCAAAAATTAAATAGGAGTCCTATATAGAGTTGTTGTTTGTTGTCTCGTGTATTCCAGCATTTTTTATAGGGTTAATTCAATCATGATTAAAGTCATATACCTTCTGCTTTGTATACTTGGCTTCGTTCTACCTTACTCCCAATTTGTTCCATTTGTCTTAGAGCATGGTCTTGATGTAAAGCTGTTTTTTGAACAACTCTTTGCCAACAAAATTTCTGGTTTTTTTGGTATGGATGTTATTGTTTCATCGCTAGTTTTATGGACATTTGTATTTTGGGAGGGAACACGTCTTAAAATGCAAAATCTCTGGGTTTACATTGCCTGTAATCTTTTGGTTGGTGTGTCTTTAGGTCTTCCATTATTTTTGTTAATGCGAGAGCGCCAGCTTGAACAGCAAACTGAAACACTGAGTTATTAAGGGGTTTTTTCAATATGTTTTCCAAATTATTTCGCAAAACGCCGCTAGCATGGCGGCAGTTAATGAAGGAAAAAACCCGTCTGGCTGTTGCAGTCGCAGGTATTACTTTTGCCGATATGCTGATGTTTATTCAGTTGGGATTTGAAAGTGCCCTTTTTGATGCTGCTGTGAAACCTCATCGCAATTTACAGGCAGATTTGATTTTAATTAATCCCCAATTTCAAACTTTATTTTCGGTAAAAAACTTTTCTAGAGAACGACTGTATCAAGCATTAGGTTATGAAGGTGTTCAGTCAGTTAATTCTGTCTATATCAGCACCGGACAGTGGCGAAATCCCGAAACACGTCTTGAGCGTGCCATTTTGGTTTGGGGTGTTGATCCGGTACAACCCGCATTCAAATCGCCCGAAATTAACCAAAATCAGGATGATCTGAAACAGTTATACCAAGTTATTTTTGACCAGGCAGGTCGTCCAGAATACGGGGCGGTTGCTGATATCTTTAAGAAAACAGGCAAATTTGACACAGAATTAAATAGCAAAGCCGTTTTTGTTAAAGGCTTGTTTACTGATGGTGCTTCCTTTGCTGCCGATGGTAATGTGATCACCAGTGACTCTACCTTTCTCCAGCTATTCCCAGAACGTAAACCCGATCGCATCGAAGTTGGGTTAATTACGCTTCAACCAGATGTCGATGTAGAAAAAGTGCGATCGCAACTTGTGAATGGATTACCTAAAGATGTTAGAGTCTTGACTCCAGAAGAGTTTGCCAAAGTGGAGAGGACTTACTGGGAAGAAGGTACTGGCATTGGTTTTATTTTCGGTTTGGGTACAGCAGTCGGGTTTATCGTTGGTATCGTGATTGTTTACCAAATCCTTTATTCTGATGTTTCTGACCACCTGCCAGAATATGCCACCCTCAAAGCAATGGGATATACCGATAACTATCTCTTGGGAGTTTTAATTCAAGAAGCATTGTTATTAGCTATTTTAGGTTTTCTGCCTGGATTCTTCCTTTCTTTTGGGTTGTATCAAGTCACATACGCTGCGACAATGCTTCCTATTTTTATGAAAATGGAACGGGCGATCCAGGTTTGGATTTTGACCGTGATCATGTGTAGCGTTTCTGGTGCGATCGCAATGCGGAAATTACGATCTGCTGACCCTGCCGATGTTTTTTAGTTTTTTAGACGCGGTTTATCGTGTCTGTGGAGAAGAAGACGCGATGAATCGCGTCTCTACAAGAGACGTAATTATTTTTTTATACCCAATAACCGATAAAATATTATGTTGCAAAAATCTTTACCAGAAAATTCAAATTCAACACTTTCTACTTTAGAATCTGTAATTTCTGTTAGTAACCTCAACCATTACTTTGGTGAAGGTGGGCTTCGCAAACAAGTATTATTCGACATTAATTTAGAGATTAAGGCTGGGGAAATCGTGATTATGACTGGCCCCTCTGGATCGGGGAAAACCACCTTGTTAACCTTAATGGGTGGATTGCGTTCTGCCCAAGAAGGTAGCCTTAAAATCTTAGGAGAGGAAATTTGTGGTGCGAAAAAGCAGCAGTTAACTAAGCTGCGTCGCCAAATTGGCTATATTTTCCAGGCGCATAACTTGATGACTTTTTTGACAGCAAGAGAAAATGTGCGGATGTCCTTAGAGTTGCATGACGATTTTCTCAATCAGGATATTAACGCCAAAGCGATCGCTATTTTGGAAACTGTCGGGTTAGCTGATCGTGTAAATTATTACCCAGAGAAACTATCTGGAGGGCAAACACAACGAGTTGCGATCGCTCGTGCTTTAGT
>NZ_JAWJTF010000194.1:0-5311 GCF_048836525.1 Nostoc sp. CALU 546 | reverse complement strand
AGGGTTCTCGCGATTAAAAATTAGTGGTTTTGTTACCGACGTGCTGATGAAACCAACTATCTTACTGATACATAAATTATGATACAGTACCATTCTGGTTAAGAAGATTGCCACACAATCTTTATTAACCAAGTTTCGTTAGGATATTGTAACCTGGGCAATAGCGACTCTCTATTGATGTGACACCAGGCAATCGCTTTTTCACATCCATGACAACAACCATCGACTTTCTCAGTCACCTTAACCCTAGTCAACGTCAAGCTGTCGAACATTACTGTGGCCCGTTGCTAGTTGTTGCTGGCGCAGGTTCCGGTAAAACACGAGCGCTGACTTATCGGATTGCCAATTTGATTCTGAAACACCGTGTTGATCCAGAAAATATCCTGGCTGTTACTTTTACCAACAAAGCCGCGCGGGAAATGAAAGACCGGGTTCAACGGCTGTTTGCTGAACAACTGGCGATGAAACAACACGGTCAGCGGTTGGATTTGTTGACAGAATATCAACAAACGCAACTGCGATCGCAAGTTTACAAAAGCACTATCAAGGATTTGTGGTGTGGCACTTTCCACAGTCTATTTTCTCGTATTCTCCGTTTTGATATTGAAAAATACGTAGACGAAAAAGGACGGCGTTGGAATCGTAATTTCTCTATTTTTGATGAATCAGATGTGATGACTCTGATTAAAGAAATTGTTAATAAACAGCTAAATTTAGACGATAAGAAGTTTGACGCTCGCTCCGTCCGTTATGCTATTAGTAACGCTAAAAACCAAGGTTTATCCCCCCAAGAATTTGAGCAAGATCAACCAAATTATCGCGGACGGGTAATTGCCCAAGTTTACAATTTATATCAAGATAAATTAGCAGAAAACAACGCTCTCGATTTTGACGATCTAATTCTTGTGCCGACTAGATTATTTCAGCAAAACGAGCAAGTATTGGGTTATTGGCATCGGAAGTTTTGCCATATCCTCGTAGATGAATATCAGGATACTAATCGCACTCAGTATCAACTCATCCACTTATTAGTGACTAACGGCGAAACTAAAAAGAGCGAATGGGAATGGCAAAATCGCTCAGTTTTCGTTGTTGGCGATGCAGATCAATCAATTTATAGCTTTCGGATGGCAGATTTCACCATCTTGCTGGGATTTCAGGAAGACTTTGGTGATGGTTTAGTGGATGATGACACCCAAACGATGGTTAAGTTGGAAGAAAACTATCGTTCTTGTGAAAATATTCTGCAAGCGGCTAATGAATTAATTGAAAATAACACCCAACGGATTGATAAAATCCTGAAAGCGACGCGGGGGCCGGGTGAGCAGATTACTTGTCACAAAGCCGATGAAGAACTTGCAGAAGCGGCATTTGTAATTAATCAAATTAGCACTTTAGAAAACCAAAATCCAGAGTTAGACTGGGGTAGTTTTGCCATACTTTATCGGACAAATGCCCAATCTCGACCATTTGAAGAATTGTTGGTGAAATATCAAATTCCTTACACAGTTGTGGGAGGAATGAGATTTTACGATCGCAAAGAGATCAAAGATGTCATCGCATATTTAAGAGCGATCGCTAACCCATCTGATACAGTCAGTTTATTACGAGTTATCAATACTCCCCGCCGAGGAGTTGGTAAAACCACTATTGATGCTTTGATGAACGCCTCCCAACAATTAGGGACAACCCTGTGGGAAATACTCAGTGATGAGACATCAGTTAATACATTAGCTGGACGAGCGACAAAAGCTGTAAATAACTTTGCCGCAATGATTAGCCGTTGGCAAGCACAAATTGGCACGCTTCCCGTGACTGAGGTTTTGCAAGGAATACTAGAAGATTCTGGTTACGTTCAAGACTTGATGAGTCAAGGCACAGATGAAGCCACAGATCGGGTACAAAACGTCCAGGAACTTTATAACGCTGCACTGCAATTTCAAGAAGAAAACGAAGAGGTTTCCCTACGAGACTTTCTGAGTAGCGCCGCCCTCAGTTCCGATTTGGATAACTTAAAAGAAGGGCAAACAGCCGTTTCATTGATGACTTTGCACGCTTCCAAAGGTTTAGAATTTCCCGTAGTATTTTTGGTGGGATTAGAACAAGGGCTATTTCCCGGCTATCGTTCGCTGGGTGATCCTGCATCTTTGGAAGAGGAACGCCGCCTGTGTTATGTGGGAATTACTCGCGCCCAAGAAAGGTTATTTTTATCACACGCGCGGGAACGTCGTTTGTATGGTTCTCGTGAACCTGCGATGCGATCGCAATTTCTCGACGAATTACCAGAAGAATTATTATCTACCAAACGCGCGAGTCGTCAAAGTTATACCAAAAGTGCCTCTACTTCTAATGGGAAACAAGACTCAGCCCAGAATTGGCAAGTAGGCGATAGAGTATTACACAAAACTTTTGGGCTTGGTGAAATAACGCATGTATTTGGAACAGGTAATAAAATGTCTGTGGCAATTAAATTTGCTAGCTTAGGGCAGAAAATTGTTGATCCAAGAGTAGCACAGTTGCAAAAAGTTTGAAAACAAAACCATAGATTCCCTACTTTTTTGAAAAGTAGGGAATCTTGTTTTTTATATTTCAATTTCTTCAAAGTGTTCGACAGTGGGAAATGGTTCATAAAAATGATGCAGAAGTTTTTTCCACTCTTGATACTCAGGAGAACTTCTAAATCCAACAGTATGAGATTCTAAAGTTTCCCATCTGACAAGTAATAAGTATTTACCTTGGACTTCTATACATTTATGCAATTCATGGGATAAATATCCGTCCATTGAAGAAATAATTTTAGAAGCTTTTTTGAAAGCAGCTTCAAAATCCGGTTCTAGTCCAGATTTGACATTAAGAATAACTGCCTCAAGAATCATAAAGTTTTGCGGTGAGTATTAATGTAATGTTATTTAGTATAAAGTAAATGTGATATTTACGACGGGTTACACTTACGCAGACATTTTACTCAATCAAAAATAGTTTTTAAGTAAATAGCTAATTGCAGCACAAAACGGAGTATGTTGTCCATCAACATCAGGTTTTTCGTAACCTTCAGCAAGTAGTTGTATTTCTATTTCAGTCAAACCTTCAGTAGCTAGTAATGCAGCATCAATTGCTACTTTACGCATCTTTTGCAATTTGTCAATGTCAAGTGCAAGCTTCTTAATTGTTGTTTCAGCAACAGCTTTTTTACCTGGATTATCTGTTGGTTGAATTTCACCTGAAGCAGGATATTTAAAAAAATCACCACAGTCTATTTCCAAAGGTGAAACCATCAAATTTTCGTCGTACCAATACTTTTTCTTATGTCCGCAATGCACCGGAACAGTAGGAGGTTCTTCACTTTCTCCTTGACATGAAGCGATGAGATTTGTGTACTCAAGTGCCAGATTTGGATAAGTACTACGAGGTTTTAGGTGTTCTATGTGGCTAGTTGCTCTAGTGATACGCATTCCACAATAGCAACAGATATATCCCTGATCTTTTAGTAAAGCATCATGTACAACAGGTTTTTCTGGTGTTTGAAAATTATCATCCCAGCTAGGTTTCCAATCATCATTTTCCAGAGCCTTCCACTTGGTAAATTTTTCTGGTTCCTGACTCTTTTTGATGTACTTCATCGGTTGAGAATTTCCTTCCGCCGAATGAGTACATCCGCTTTAACAAACTCTGGCTCATCTGCTCCAATTTCAAGAGCCAATTGTTGACGTAATTGCCTAGCACCTTCTATATTTCCAGCATCAATTAGTCGAAAAAGCTCTAAAAGACTTTCCTTAATTTCCTGTGGACGTTCTGGAACACCCATGAGGTCTTCTAAAATGCGATTGCTATCTCTCCCAAAAGAACTTTCTGGTTTTTTAGCAATAACACCTTCGTCTGTTTTTTCTAGAATATAAATTCCTTCCGGTTTGACTTGGCTAAGTACTTGAGGCGAATGGGTAGTGACAATAAATTGGCAATTGGGGAATGTTCTTGTCAAAGCTGGAATAATTTCTCGTTGCCATTTGGGGTGTAAGTGTAACTCAATTTCATCAATTAAAACAACACCACTACCTTGGAGTGGATCTGGTAAACCTGGGTTGGCGATCGCTAATCGTCGTGCTAAATCTCCCACCATTGCCAGCAAGCATTTCTCCCCATCAGATAACTGATTAACTGTAAGTTCTTCACCTTGTTTTCGCACAGTCATTCGTAGGGGTGAACGCCGTACCCGTAAGTTAGAAAACCCTGGAATTAATGAATAAATAGATTGTCTTACTGCTTCTAGCTGCTGGGTTTTAAATTCAGGATTATCCCGCCTTTCTTCATTTTCTAAATCTTCCAAGGATCTAAACCATTGAAAGAATCTATGGAAACTAATTTGTACTCCATTTAGTGCTTGATCATAAGCATCTATCTGTTTCAATGAATGCGTTTCTGTAATTTCCATGTCAATCCCAAGAACCGAACGTTTAACCGGGTAATAAATGGCTAAAGGCAAGTTAAACTTAGGATTTGATTTCCACTGACGGTAAATATCTTGAGCAACTGTGTTTAACTCCGCATTTTCTTTCTTTATATCTTCGCTGCGTTCTTTACTAGAGTTTGTAAGAAACCAGCTTACTTCCCTTGATTGCAGAAAAATTTTAATCCTATTATGTGTCTCCTTGTGTCCGTTTGTAATATCGTCTTCGCTGAAGAAACGTTCTTCGATATCCGGTTTTCCCGGAATAGATTTCTCATATTGATCACGATTGCTAGAACGATAAGATAAATTATTGATAAATAGCATATTTGTCTTTATTGACTCTGCATATACAATCTCCCTTATAAACTGTGACAAAAGAATAGCGAGACAATCAAGAATACTTGATTTTCCCACGCCGTTGATACCGATAAGTACCGTTGGACTCGTTTCATCAAACTCCAGGGTCAAATCGCCAATTCCACGGAAGGATTGCATTTCCAAGCGTTTGACTTTCATAGTTTTAACAACGCTGAACGTAGTAATTCAATACAGTTAAGAAATCGGTAAAAAACAGCTAATCAAAAGCAGACTTGACATAAGAAACTGTCAAAGGTGTGATTTTTTCGACAAGATTATTAATCACCCCTCGTTCATATTCAGTCCAAACTCTGGGATTACCAAAAATGCATGGTTGTAAAATTCCCCAGAGTTGGCCATCTTGGCGGATATGGGCATGAATCAGGGCGCGATGTCCAAAATACTTCTGTTCAAATTCGCGATTTAAAACCTGAGAATCAGCAGTTTCTACATCTTCGACAAAGATTGAAGGTTCAGCACGTAGCGCAGCCGCAAACATTGGATCAT